>JAENXP010000252.1 GCA_016649475.1 Burkholderiales bacterium
AAGAAAATGTACCTGCCCAAACTGGTTTCGGGCGAATGGACCGGCACCATGTGCCTGACCGAAGCGCACTGCGGCACCGACCTGGGCCTGCTGCGCTCCAAGGCCGAACCGCAGGCAGACGGTTCCTACAAAATCACCGGGAGCAAGATCTTCATATCCGCCGGCGAGCACGACATGGCCGCCAACATCCTGCACCTGGTGCTCGCGCGGTTGCCGGACGCGCCTGCCGGGACCAAGGGTATATCACTGTTTCTGGTGCCCAAATTCATTCCCGCTGCCGACGGCGGCGTGGGCGCGCGCAACCCAATCAACTGCGGCGCGATCGAGGAGAAGATGGGCATCCACGGCAACTCGACCTGCCAGATGAACATGGATGCGGCGACCGGCTGGCTCGTGGGGCAGCCGAACAAGGGGCTGAACGCGATGTTCGTGATGATAAACGCCGCGCGCCTGGGCGTGGGCATGCAGTCCCTGGGGCAGACCGAAGTCGCCTACCAGAACGCGCTCGTCTACGCCAAGGACCGCCTGCAGATGCGCAGCCTCTCCGGCGTGAAAGCGCCGAACCTGCCGGCCGACCCCATCATCGTGCATCCCGATGTGCGCCGCATGCTGCTGACGGCCAAGGCTTATGCCGAGGGCGGTCGTGCCTTCACTTCGTTCGTCGCGCTGCAGATAGACCGCGAACTCAATCATCCGGACGAAGCGGTGCGCAAGGACGCGGCCGACCTGGTCACGCTGTTGACGCCGATCGTCAAGGCCTTCATCACCGACAACGGCTGGATCGCCACGTCCGAGGCGATGCAGGTCTACGGCGGCCACGGCTACATTTCGGAGTGGGGCATGGAGCAGTATGTGCGCGACGCCCGCATCAACATGATTTACGAGGGCACCAACACCATCCAGTCGCTGGATCTGCTGGGGCGCAAGGTGCTCATGGACAACGGCGCCAAGCTGAAGAAATTCGGCGCGATGGTGCAGGCCTTCGTCGAAGAGAACGGTACCGACGAAGCGCTCAGCGAATTCGTCACCCCCCTGGGCGATCTCGGCGGCAAGCTCACCAAGCTGACCATGGAAATCGGCATGAAGGCGTTCCAGAACCAGGATGAAGTCGGCGCCGCGGCCGTTCCCTATCTGCGCGTGGTCGGTCATCTGGTCTACGCCTATTTCTTCGCCCGCATGGCGAAGATTGCGCTGGCGAAGCTCGATTCCGGTGACGGCTTTTACAAGGCCAAGCTCGCGACCGCCCGCTTTTACTACGCCCGCCTGCTGCCGGAGACCGCCATGCTGATCCGCCAGGCGCGTTCGGGCGCAGCGAATCTGCTCGATCTCG
Organism: Burkholderiales bacterium; assembly: GCA_016649475.1. GTDB lineage: Bacteria > Pseudomonadota > Gammaproteobacteria > Burkholderiales > SG8-39 > 2-12-FULL-64-23. The sequence goes on from JAENXP010000252.1 coordinate 1,331, forward strand.
AAGCCGAACTGTTCTAACCGCCTTAACCAGAAAGGACTACCGTGAGCAATTTCATAGTCAGGAAAGTCGCTGTCCTCGGCGCCGGCGTCATGGGGGCGCAAATCGCCGCCCATTGCGTTAACGCCAAGGTCCCCGTGGTGCTGTTCGACCTGCCGGCCAAGGAAGGCGCGAAGGACGGCATAGTGCTGCGCGCCATTGATAATCTGAAAAAGCTGAATCCGGCGCCCTTCGGCAACAAGGACGACGCCGCCTATATCGAAGTGGGCAACTACGAGGACAATCTCGAAACCCTCAAAGGCTGCGACCTCATCATCGAGGCGATCGCCGAGCGCATGGACTGGAAGCACGACCTGTACAAGAAGGTGGCGCCCTACATCGCGCCGAATGCGATCTTCGCGTCGAACACCTCGGGGCTTTCGATTACCTCGCTGTCCGAGGGCTTCGATGCGCAGCTGAAGGCGCGCTTTTGCGGCGTGCATTTCTTCAACCCGCCGCGCTACATGCATCTGGTCGAACTGATTCCGACCGCCACCACTTCGGCGGCGATTCTCGACCAGCTAGAGGGCTTTCTCACCACCACCTTGGGCAAGGGCGTGGTGCGGGCGAAAGATACCCCCAACTTCATCGCCAACCGCGTCGGCATTTTCGGCATGCTCGCGACCATCCACGAGGCGGAGAAATTCGGCCTCTCCTGCGATGTGGTGGACGATCTTACGGGTGCCAAGCTGGGGCGCGCCAAGTCCGGGACGTTCCGCACGGCCGACGTGGTCGGCCTGGACACCATGGGCCACGTGATCAAGACCATGCAGGACAATCTCGCTGACGATCCGTTTGCCGCGGTCTACCGCACGCCCGAAGTCCTGACCAAGCTGGTGCAGGCAGGCGCCCTGGGCCAGAAGAGCGGCGCCGGCTTCTACAAGAAAGTTGGCAAGGAGATCCAGCGCCTGGATTTTGCCAAGGGCGAATACGTCGCCGGCGGCGCCAAGGCGGACGACATCATCGCGCGCATGCTCAAGGAACGAGACCCGGCCAAGCGCATGAAGACCCTGCGCGAATCGAGCAACCCGCAGGCGCAGTTCCTGTGGGCGATATTCCGCGACGTGTTCCATTACATTGCGGTGCACCTGGAGTCGATTGCGGACAACGCGCGCGACATCGATTTCGCCATGCGCTGGGGTTTCGGCCAGGGCATGGGCCCGTTCGAAACCTGGCAGACGGCCGGCTGGAAGCAGGTCGCCGGCTGGATCAAGGAAGACATCGAGGCGGGCAAGGCCATCTGCAAGGCGCCGCTTCCGGACTGGGTGTTCGACGGACGCACCGGGGTGCACGCGCCCGAAGGTTCATATTCGGCGGCGCGCAAGTCCAACGCGCCGCGCTCGGCGCTGCCGGTGTATCAGCGCCAGGTGTTTCGCGCGCCGGTAGGGGGCGATGCAGCCGCCGATGGAAGGACCGCCGGCACCACCGTGCTGGAGGACGATTCGGTGCGCATCTGGCATCAGAACGACGACGTTCTGATTCTTTCGCTGAAGACCAAGATGCACTCGATCGGCCCCGGCGTGATCGCCGGCCTGGTCAAGGCGCTGGATGAGGCGGAGAAGAACTACAAGGGTCTGGTGCTGTGGAGCGCAGATGCGGCGGCCGGCGGAGCATTCTCGGTCGGGGCCGACCTGCAGGCGATGCTGCCGCTGTTCATGTCGGGCGGGGTCAAGGCGATAGAGCCCGCCGTGGCCGCGCTGCAGCAGGCGCATCTGGAGATGAAGTACGCCAACGTTCCGGTGGTGGCGGCGGTTTCGGGCCTGGCGCTCGGCGGCGGTTGCGAACTGCTGATGCATGCGGCCAAGCGCGTGGCGTCGATCGAGTCCTATATCGGGCTGGTGGAAGTCGGCGTCGGCCTGATTCCCGCAGGCGGCGGCCTGAAGGAGGCGGCGCTGCGCGCGGCTGCGGATGCCAGGGGCAACGATCTGCTGCAGTTCCTGAAGAATAACTTCATGAGTGCCGCCACCGCGGCCGTGTCGAAGTCGGCGCTGGAAGCGAAAAAGATGGGCTACCTCGCGGCCGACGACGTCATCGTGTTCAATGCCTACGAATTGCTGCATGTGGCCAAGGTCGAGGCGCGCGCGATGTTCGACGCCGGCTACCGGCCGCCGCTGAAGGCACTGGTGCCGGTGGCCGGGCGCTACGGCATGGCGACCATCATGGCGCAGCTGGTGAATATGCGCGACGGCGGCTTCATTTCCGCGCACGACTACAAGCTGGGCGCGATGATCGCCGAGATCGTCTGCGGCGGCGAAGTCGAGGCCGGCAGCCTGGTGAGCGAACAATGGCTGCTCGACATGGAGCGCAAGGCCTTCATGGAGCTGCTCAACCATCCCAAGACCCAGGAACGCATCATGGGCATGATGCAGACCGGCAAACCGGTGCGCAACTGACGCGTCCCCCAAGGAGAATTTAAATGACCAAGCAATTGCAAGACGCCTACATCGTCGCCGCGACCCGCACGCCCATCGGCAAAGCGCCACGCGGCATGTTCAAGAACGTGCGCCCGGACGACCTGCTGGTGCGCGCGATCCAGTCCGCGCTGTCGCAGGTGCCGGGGCTCGATCCGAAGTTGATCGAGGACGCCATCGTCGGCTGTTCCTTCCCGGAAGCCGAACAGGGCCTCAACCTCGCGCGCATGGCGGTACTGCTCGCCGGGCTGCCGAAGACTGTCGCCGGCGTGACCGTCAACCGCTATTGCGCTTCTGGCATTACCGCGGTGGCGATGGCGGCCGACCGCATCCGCGTGGGGCAGGCGGACGTGATGATTGCCGCAGGGGCGGAGTCGATGTCTATGGTGCCGATGATGGGCTACCACCCGTCGATGAACATGGGCATATTCAAGGACGAGAACATCGGCATGGCCTACGGCATGGGCCTGACCGCGGAGAACGTCGCCAAACAGTGGAAGATTTCGCGCGAGGCGCAGGACGAGTTTTCGCTGAAGTCGCATCAGAAGGCGATTGCGGCGCAGCAGGCGGGAGAATTCAAGGACGAGACGACGGCGGTCGAAATCGTCGAGCGCTTTCCCGATCTCGCGAGCGGAAAGATAGACATCAAGACCCGCAGCGTGAGCCAGGACGAAGGCGCGCGCGCCGACACCAATCTGGCCTCGCTGGCGAAACTGCGGCCGGTGTTCTCGCCCAAGGGTTCGGTCACCGCCGGCAACAGTTCGCAGACTTCCGACGGCGCGGGCGCGCTGATCCTGGTCAGCGAAAAAATCCTCAAGCAGTTCAACCTGACCCCGCTGGCGCGCTTCGCCTCGTTCGCGGTCAGGGGCGTGCCGCCGGAAATCATGGGCATCGGTCCGAAAGAAGCGATTCCCGTGGCGTGCAAGGCGGCCGGCATCACCCAGGATCAGATCGACTGGTTCGAACTCAACGAAGCTTTCGCCGCGCAGTCGCTCGCAGTGATGCAGGACCTCGGCCTCGATCCGGCCAAGGTCAATCCGATGGGCGGCGCGATCGCGCTGGGCCACCCGCTGGGGGCGACCGGTGCCATTCGTTCGGCCACCGTCATCCACGCCCTGCGGCGCAACAACCTGAAGTACGGCATGGTGACCATGTGCGTGGGCACGGGCATGGGCGCCGCGGGAATTTTCGAGCGCGTGTAACGTGCGCGTGTAACGTGTAAGT
>JAENXP010000579.1 GCA_016649475.1 Burkholderiales bacterium
GTCGATAGCTATCGCGCCGAAACGCCCGCGCTCGACCTGCGCAGCTATTTCAACGGCACGGTCGACGGCTGGGGCATGGTGCAGGATCGATCGGGAAAACTGCTGCGGCGCTTCCATGTGGTCATCGTCGCCAGCTGGAACGGCGATACCGGCACGCTGGACGAGCGTTTCGACTGGTCCGACGGCAGCAGGCAAAAGCGCGTGTGGACCATAGTTAAAAACGGGAACCGCTACACCGGCAGCGCCGCCGATGTGGTAGGCGCCGCTGCGGGCGAGGCCGCGGGCAATGCGCTGCGCTGGAACTACGTACTGCAACTCCCCGCCGAACAGGGCGGCTACGCAGTGGACGTGGACGACTGGATGTTTCTCGTCGATGAGGACACCCTGCTCAATCGTTCCTCGATCAACAAACTGGGCATCCGCTTCGGCGAAATCACCATCGCGTTCCGCAAGCGCAAGGGCTGAAGCGCGATGCCCCTGAATGCGCGCATAGACAGCTGGAAGGACCGGCGCGTCTGGCTGATCGGCGCCTCCACCGGCATAGGCGCCGCCGCCGCCGAACTGCTGCTGCAACGGGGCGCGCGGGTCGCGCTGTCGGCACGCAACGAGTCGGGGCTGCAGGGCGTGGCCGGCGCACACGCGAGCGCGATGGTGCTGCCGCTGGACGTGAGCTCCGAGACCGATGTGCGCGCCGCCGCGGCGCGCATAGACGCCGCCTGGGGCGGCGTCGACCTCGTGGTCTATCTCGCGGGTACCTACGCGCCGCTGCGCGCCTGGGACATCGAACTGACGCAGATCAAGCGGACCTTCGACATCAACGTGATCGGCTGCTACGCAGCACTCGCGGCCGTCGTGCCCGGCATGTTGGCGCGCGGCAGCGGCGCGCTGGCCATCGTCTCCAGCGTGGCAGGTTACCGCGGGCTGCAAAATGCGCTCGCCTACGGCCCGAGCAAGGCGGCGCTGATCAACCTCGCCGAGGCCTTGTATCTGGACCTCACGCCCAAGGGCATAGCCGTGCACCTGATCGATCCGGGATTCGTGGATACGCCGCTGACGGCGAAAAACGAATTCAGCATGCCGGGCCTGATCAGCGCCGCTGCGGCGGCCCGCGCCATGCTGCGCGGGCTGGAGCGCGGAGAGTTCGAGACCCATTTTCCGAAGCGCTTTACACTTTGGATGCGGCTATTGCGCCTATTGCCCTACCGGCTCTATTTTCCGGTGGTCCGCCGCTTCACAGGACTCTGACATGAATGCGCACAATCTCGACGATCTGGTTCGATGGTTTGAAACACTGACCCCGCAGTCGGCGCAGGAGGTGCAGCGCCACTATTCTGCCGATGCCTATTTCAAGGATCCGTTCAACGAGCTGCGCGGGGCGGAGGGAATCCAGGATGTCTTCGTGCACATGTTCGAGCAGGTGAACGAGCCGAAATTCTGCGTCACCGGGCGCTGGCAGTCGGAGGAGGGTGCAGTGCTGCTATGGGATTTCACCTTCCGCATGAAACGCGGGGCGGGTGCGCTGCAAACCATCCGCGGCGCGACGCACCTGCGCTTTGCCGCCGACGGCCGCGTGAGCTGGCATCGCGATTACTGGGATGCCGCCGAAGATCTGTATGAAAAGCTGCCGCTGCTGGGCGCGTTGATGCGCTTACTCAAACGAATGGCGCGCAGCTAGAACGGCGAACCTCAACCGATCCTAGAGTATCCCGGTCATACCGGCGATCGCGCCGACCAGCATCAACCACATCGGATTGAGCCTGGTGCGCAACATCAAGACGACGGTGGCGAGTGTCAGCAGGGCGCCGCGCCAGTCGTGATCGGCCGAGTGCGCGAGGATCCAGCCGCTGGAGAGCGTGAGTCCGATGGTGATCGGGCCCAGTCCGCCCCGAAACGCGCGACCCAGAGGCGTGGCGCGGGCGTTCGCGTTCAGGCGCATGACCCCCAGGGTCAGCAGGATGGGCGGAAGGATGACTGCCAGTGTCGCTGTGATCGCTCCTGCCCAGCCGGCGAGTTGCCAGCCCAGCAGCGTCACGAACATCATGTTCGGCCCCGGGGCGGCCTGGCCGAGCGCGTAGGCATCGGCGAATTGCGTGCCGCTCAGAAAGTGGTTCGCCTCGACCACGTAGCGCTGCATGTCCGGCAGCATGGAGCCGATGCCGCCGATCGCGATCAGCGACAGCAGCGCGAAATGCAGGGCCAGCGCCGGGAGATCGACCTGCTCCATCATTCCTTGTCGCGCCATGCGGCGGCGATCGCAAACGGCGCCAAGGCGCCGACGACTGCGAGCAAAGGCCAGCGCAGCGCGCCCACGCCGGCCAGGGAGAGCGCGGTAAACAGCCACGGGCGCCAGTGCCGCTTCAGACTGCCCGCCATTTTCAAGCCGGTGGCGAGTACCAGCCCCGCCGCCACCGCCGACATGCCCGAGAGCGCCTGCTGCACCAGCGGCAGTGCGCCATAGGTCTGGTAGAGCATGCCCAGTGCGATCATGATCATGAAGGGTCCGCTGACCAGTCCGGTGATGGCCGCCACCGCCCCCGCATAGCCGGCGAA
>JAENXP010000448.1 GCA_016649475.1 Burkholderiales bacterium
ACTGTGATTTTCAAACTAGCCTCCTGGGTAAGTGTTCATTTCGAAATGAGGGGATACGCCCCGTAGGAAGTCCCCTTGGCGGACCTCCCCTCATACTCCCCTAAGTCAGAGGCCATTTCGGTAATTCTGACATGGCCTCTAAGATTACGGACCGATCGTGTGAACGGCGCACGCTCAAGCTACTCCGCCCGTCGCGCACCGGATATTTCCCGCCGTCCCTAAGGGACCAGATCAAATTCTTCGCCGCGCCGCGGCGGATAGGTTTCCCAGCCGCCGCAGGCCGGACAGTGCCAGTAGAAATGGCGCGCCTTGAAGCCGCAATTCTCACAGCGGTAACGCGAAACCCGCTGCGTGTGGCTGTGCACCAGGTTCTTGACCAGCTGCACATCGCTGCGGCGTTCGGGCCGGACCACCAGCAGCTCGGCGTCGAGCAGCCGGTCCAGGCCGACCAGGGACTGGTTGCGGCGCAACTCGTCGCGCACCAGCTTGTGCGCCGCCTCCGCGCCCTGGGCCTCGAGCGTCGACTGAAACACCACGTCGAGCAGATCCAGCGAAGACGAACCGGCGAGGAAGCCGCGCAGCAATGTCAGCCCCTCGTCGCGCCTGCCCAGCGCTCGATAGCTCTCCAGCAGCCGTTGCGCCACCAGGGCGAGGTAAGCCGGATTCTGCTGCTCGATCCGCTTCCATGCCTCGATCGCCGCCTCGTGATTGCCCGCGGCCGCATGGATATCGCCGAACAGCACATTGGCGCGCGCGCACTTGCGGTTGGCTTTGAGCGCCTCACCCAGACGCGCCAACGCCGCTTCGGCGCGCGAGTGCGTCATCTCGATCACGGCGAGCTCGCAGTAATAATTGGCGATCTCCTTGTTCCATGGCTGGCCCAGGTCGGCACCCAGTTCGCTCGCCACGGTTATGGTCTTTTCCCAATCCTTTTCCTGCTGGTAGATATCGAGCAGGGCTTTCAGCGCGGCGCCCCGGTGCGTGGTGTCGCGCAGCTTCGCAAACACCTCTTCGGCGCGATCCAGCAATCCCGCCTTGAGATAATCCTGGCCCAGTTCAAACAGCGCGGCGAGCCTCTGCTCCTGGCCCAGGTCGCCGCGCTCGAGCAGATTTTGGTGCATGCGGATCGCGCGCTCGGTTTCGCCGCGGCGGCGAAACAGGTTGCCGAGCGCGAAGTGCAGTTCGATGGTCTCCGGGTCGACCTTGACCACCTCGATGAACGCTTCGATCGCCTTGTCCTGCTGCTCGTTGAGCAGGAAATTGAGCCCTTTGAAATAGGAGCGCGGCAGGGAGCGAGATTCGGATACGAGATGCTTGATATCGATGCGCGCCGCCAGCCAGCCAAGCCCGAAGAACAGCGGAAACGCGAGCAGCCACCAGAATTCGAATTCCATGCCGCTGCGCTAGATATCGGACTGCGAGTCGATGCCGCCGTCTGCGGCCGGGGCGCGCACGCTGGCTTCGCCCGGACGGTTGACCAGTTCGCGTCGCAGCCGCGCAATCTCGCGCCGCTGCCTGAATACCGTGCCCAAAGTGGCGAGCACCCCCATCACGGCGCCCGCGGCAAAAAACACCAGCAGCACCAGTATCAGCGGGGCCTGCCATACACGGTCGAAATAGAGCTGCAGGCTGACGGTATCGGTATTCTTCAGCGCGAGCAGAAACAGCGCCAGGAACAGGATGATGCGCAGGATCCAGGTGAGGATGCGCATAGTCAGCTCACTTCAGAAAAAACAAGCGGCATCGATCGGATGCCGCCCGTTCCCGCTCTGCGCAGGCGCGCTAATTCGAGTCCACGCGCTCACGCAGTTCCTTGCCGGCCTTGAAGTGCGGCACAAACTTCTCCGGCACCTGGACCTTGTCCCCCGACTTCGGGTTCCTGCCCGTGCGCGGCGGGCGATAATTCAACCCGAAGCTGCCGAAACCGCGGATCTCGATGCGCTGGCCCTTGACCAGGCTCAGCGTCATGGCATCGAGTATTGTCTTCACCGCGAACTCGGCGTCCTTGGCGACCAGCTGCGGATACCGCCCCGCCAGCCTGGCAATCAATTCGGACTTGGTCATCTGTCCTGCCCCTTCTTATTCCTGAGAGTTCTTGTTTTCCAGTTTCGCTTTCAACAGCGCGCCCAGACTGGTGCTACCGGAACTGGCCGCGCTTTCGCTCTGCAGCTTCTGCATCGCACCTTGCTCCTCGGCCATGTCCTTGGCTTTGATGGAGAGGTTGATCGAGCGGTTCTTGCGGTCGATATTGATGATCATCGTCGTCACCGAATCGCCTTCCTTCAGGTGATGCGTAAGATCCTCGATGCGTTCGCGCGCAACTTCGGAAACGCGCAGATAACCCTCGACGTCGCCCTCCAGCGCGATCACCGCGCCCTTGGCGTCGACCGATTTCACCGTGCCCTGGACCACGCTGTTCTTGTCGTGGGTGGCGATGTAATTGGTAAACGGATCGCCGTCCATCTGCTTGATGCCGAGAGAGATGCGTTCGCGCTCGGTGTCGATCGCCAGCACCACCGCCTCGACCTCGTCGCCTTTCTTGTAGTTGCGCACCGCCTCTTCGCCGGTAGCGCTCCACGACAGGTCGGACAGGTGCACCAGTCCGTCGATGCCGCCGGGCAAGCCGATGAATACGCCGAAGTCGGTGATCGATTTGATCTGCCCCTTGACCCGGTCGCCCTTCTTGAAGTTGAACGCGAATTCGCCCCACGGATTGGGCAGGCACTGCTTCATCCCCAGCGAAATGCGGCGGCGCTCCTCGTCGATTTCGAGGATCATCACCTCGACCTCATCGCCGAGTTGCACAACCTTGGACGGGTGCACGTTCTTGTTGGTCCAGTCCATCTCCGACACGTGCACCAGGCCCTCGATGCCCTGCTCGACCTCGACGAATGCGCCGTAGTCGGTGAGATTGGTGACCTTGCCGAACAGGCGCGTGCTGGTGGGGTAGCGGCGCGACAGGCCCACCCACGGGTCTTCGCCCAGCTGCTTCATGCCCAGCGACACGCGATTCTTCTCCTGGTCGAACTTGAGAATCTTGGCCGTAACCTCGTCGCCTACGTTGAGCACCTCGGACGGATGCTTGACGCGGCGCCAGGCGAGATCGGTGATATGCAGCAGGCCGTCGATGCCGCCCAGGTCGACGAACGCGCCGTAGTCGGTGATGTTCTTGACGATGCCCTTCACTACCGAACCCTCGGACAGGGTCTGCAGCAGCTTCTGCCGCTCTTCACCCTGGCTCGCCTCGAGCACGGCGCGCCGCGACACCACCACGTTGTTGCGCTTGCGGTCGAGCT
>JAENXP010000654.1 GCA_016649475.1 Burkholderiales bacterium
GTGTGCTGCATGCGAACTGCTGTATGATAATTGGCAGATCAACACGCAAGGCTGGGACAAGGACGTATTTCCGAGCGGGGAGGCTCTATGACGGACGCCCTACATTCCGATGCACTCGCGCCGGGCTACCGCATGCATTGGTACACAGTTGAGCGCGTACTGGGGCAGGGCGGCTTTGGTATTACTTACCTTGCGCGTGACAACAATCTCGATCAGTGCGTGGCGATCAAAGAATACCTGCCGGTTGAGGTTGCGTCCCGGCGGCCTGATTCGACAGTGCGTTCGCGTGGTGAAGGTACTGGCGAGCGATTCCGTTGGGGACTAGACCGGTTTCTGCAGGAAGCGCGTACGCTGGCGCGGTTCGATCATCCCAACATCGTGCGCGTCTACTCTGTGTACGAGTTCAACGGCACCGCGTACATGGTCATGCGTTTTGAGGAGGGTGAAAACCTGGGCGCGCAACTTGAACGGCGCGGCAATTTACCCGAAAAAGACCTGCTGCGCATCCTCATGCCCATACTCGATGGTTTGGAGCTTGTGCATAGCGCAGGTTTCATCCACCGGGATATCAAGCCCGACAACATTCACATCCGCAACGATGGAAGTCCTGTATTGCTCGATTTTGGTTCCGCCCGGCACGCGGTCGGCAAGGCGCGCACGTTGACGATACTGGTTGCACCCGGTTACGCGCCGTTCGAGCAGTACTACAGCAGTTCAGATAATCAGGGTCCCTGGACCGATATCTATGGCCTGGGTGCAACTTGTTACCGGGCGATCACGGGTGCTGCGCCGCTGGACGCGATCACGCGCAGCAAGGGCATGCTCGGTAGCACCAGCGACGTTATGGTTCCGGCGCGCACGATCGGCGGGGGACGGTACTCCGGGCAATTGCTTGTCGCGATAGATCATGCCCTCGAATTTTCCGAGAAAGACCGGCCGCAGACCATTGCATCGTGGCGCGCTGAACTTGTCGACGTGCCGAATCCTGTCGAGCTGGCCCCCCCACCGCCGGTGACGGCGATTGCAGCCGCTGCCGCGGGCCTGGAATCAGCAACACGCTTGCCTTCGACGACTGTGCCCCTGCCAGCAAGCCGATGGTCGGTGTTTCGGGGGCCGCTACTGGGCGCGATCATTGGTGCAGTTGTGGCATCGACGGCGTTGGTCGTATGGATGCTGCCGCGCGATGACCAGCGCATTGCCGATATCGAGCGCCGATTGGATCAACAACGGGTTAAAGAGGAACGGGAAAAGAGCCTAGCGCAGGCCAAAAAAGAGGAACTCAAAGTAGATGCTGCGGAGCGCCAGAAGGCGGAGGAACTCGAACGCAAGCGAATCGAGTCCGCGCCACAACCCGAGCCGGCACCCAAGGTAGCGGTAGTGCCCCCACCGCAGATCAGGAAACCGAACGTGGCGCCCATTCCGGCAGCAGCGCCGCGAAAGCAAGTGTCGCCGCAGCAATCGCACCCGGTTGTCCGCTCCCAGCAGCCCGTTATTCGCAAGCCGGAGCCGCCTTTGCCGGAGAAACTTGAAGCCGAAGTGAACGCTGCACCAAAACCTGCGGCACAGCCTGTGCCGTCGGAGCCGGCCGCCACGCTTGCGCTTTCTTCAGTGCAGGCACCACCGGCTGTCGTAAGGCAGCCGAAGGCGGTGGCGCCAGTGCCGTCGGATGACGCCGGCGCGCTCGCTCATTATCGCCAGCTCGCATCACAGGGTAATGCCGATGCGGCCCTGAAACTAGGAGAAATGTACGAAGCGGGTCGTGGTGTTATACGAAGCAACAACTGGGCGTACAGCTGGTATTTGGTCGCCGAAAAACGGGGCGTAACTGCTGCTAAACCGCGTAAAGATGCGGTTGCGGCAAAACTTCAACCCAGAGAACGACAACAGGCCGAGCGCTTTGCTGAACGACAAGCGGGAAAGACAAGATAGCGGGAGGAGAGGGTATGGGGGGTATGCAAAAAGGCAAGCGAATGATGCGCCGTGTTCAAATGCGTGAATTGCTGGTGGGCTTTGCAGCGCTATCATTGATATCGGGTTGCGTAAGTCAGAGCCAGGTAGGCGAAGCAATACATGCTGTCAACAAGGTGTTTCAGGCTGAATACGAGGGCATCGCCAGTACCGCGAAATGGGCGGTTGATTGCCATGCTTGGATGTTTCCTGAGGCCTTCCAACAATCGATGTGAAAGGATTACCACAAGGTTCTGCA
>JAENXP010000254.1 GCA_016649475.1 Burkholderiales bacterium
CGACCGCGCCGACGACCTGCGCACCGGCGCCGGCGGCGAATAGCAATTCAGTCATATGCGGCGCCAGGCTGATGATGCGTTGCGCCGGATGCGTCAGGCTTACGCTGCGGCCGGCATCGTCGGTGATATGAATCCCGGCGGCTGCCGCGGTGCCGGTGAGAGCCAGCGCGGCCAAGAGCAAGGCCACGCAGCGCTGCGCGGCCCGTTGCCCTGTCGCGCCGGCGCCCATGTCAGTCCGGCACGAACAAGGTGCGACCGGCTGCTTCGACGCGCGTCACTCGATGCCCGAAAGCGCCGCGCAGCGCAGCCTCGGTCATGACCGCGTCGATCGGCCCCTGCAGCACGGTCTCCTGCGGCGTAAGCAGCAAAGCGTGGCTGGCAAAGCGCGCCGCCAGGTCCAGATCGTGCACCGTGAACAGCACGCCCTTGGCGTGCACCCGCGCCAACTCGACCAGACGCTGCAGCACCATTACCTGGTGATGCAGGTCCAGGTGCGACACCGGTTCGTCCAGAAGCAGCAGTTGCGCGTCCTGGGCAAACAGCGCCGCCAGGGCCACGCGCTGGCGCTCGCCGCCGGAGAGCGTCAGCACGTCGCGCTGCCCGAATCCCGCGAGGTCCACCGCATCAAGCGCTGTCAGGGCGCGCCCGCGCTCATCGTCTCCCTCCCATTGCCAGCGCGACAGATAAGGATGGCGGCCGAGCATCACGCTCTCCAGCACGCTGGCGCTGAATGCATCGTGGAAAGTCTGCGGCAGGAAACCGCGCAGCCGCGCGGCCTCGGCGGCGGGCCAATCGGCGAGCGCCCTGCCGGCGAGACGCAGCGTGCCGCCCTGCGGCGCGCGCAGGCCGACCGCGGTGTGCAGAAACGTCGATTTGCCCGAGCCGTTGGGGCCGAGCAGGCACCAGACCTCACCGGCGCGCAGCCGAAAGCTCATCCCGCGCACCAGCGTGCGCGTGCCCACGCGCAGCAGCAGGTCCTGCACTTCGAGCAGCGGTGCGCTCATGCTTTTTTGGGATTACGCGCCAGCAGGAACATGAACGCAGGCACGCCGACGAGCGCCGTGATCACACCCACCGGCAGCTGCTGCGGCGCAAGCAGCGTGCGCGCGGCGGTATCGGCCAGCAACAGCAGCGTGCCACCGGCTAGCGCGCTCGCCGGCAGCAACACACGCTGATCGTTGCCCAGCGCCAGGCGCAGCGCGTGCGGCACTACCAGGCCGACGAAGCCGACTGCGCCGGCCGTGGTCACGGCCAGTGCCGTCGCCACCGAAGCAAGCAGATAGATCGTACGGCGCAGCGCCACTACGCGCACGCCCAGCGCATATGCCAGAGCCTCGCCGCGCAGCAGCACATTGAGCTCGCGCGCCACCGGATAGCTCACGGCCAGCGCGCACGCCAGCGCGAGCAGCGCCGGCAGCCACGACTCCACGCCGTTCAGATCACCCATCAGCCAGAACAGCATGCCGCGCAGCCTGGCTGCGGGTGCCAGCGTCAGCATCAGCGTGATCAGCGCCCCCCATCCGGCGGCCATGATCACGCCGGTCAGCAACAGCCGCGGCGAGGCATCGAGCGCGCCAAACATTTGCTGGCGGGCGAAGTCGTGCCGTGCGAATGCGAACACCAGTCCGATGGCGAGCAGGGCGCCGGCGCTCGCGCCGAGGTTGACCGCCAGCGCACCCAGGCCGGCCAGCATGGCGCCAAGTGCGCCGACCGCCGCCCCGCCGGACAGTCCCAGCACGTACGGGTCCGCGAGCGGATTGCGGAGCAGCACCTGCATCAGGGCGCCGGCCAGCGCAAGCAGGCCGCCGACGGCGAAGGCGGCAAGCGCGCGCGGCAGGCGCAGGCGTGTAACGATCTCGCCCGCAACGCTGTCTCCCGGAGAAACCAGGCCCTGCAGCAGTTCGAGCGGCGGCAGGCGTGTGCTGCCACTGGCGAGCGCAAGCGCGAACGCCGCGAGCGCGGCCGCGGCGAGGGTGAACCAGATGATCAGCGCGCGGCGCAAATCAGGTCCTTATGTCATGGCCAGCGGTAAGCTGCGCTAAGCAGGAAGTTGCGCCCGGCCATGGGGTAGGCGTTGAACGAGGTGCCGGCGCCGTTGCGTATGGCGTAGCTGTAATACTTTTTGTCGGTCAGATTGTTTGCGCTCAGGCTCAAGGTCCAGGGCCCGGCCAGGTGGCTCAATTTGGCGTCCGCAGTCAGGTAGGCAGGCATCTGCCCGGGAAAGGTATTGGTCTGGTCGTTGTCGTAATACTGTTCGCCGACGTAGGCGAGCGCGCCGCTCAGGCGCGTCCTTTCGGCCAGTTGCCAACTGAGTCCCAGATCGGCCTTGTTGCGCGGCACCAGGGGCACGTTCTTGCCGCTGAGGTCGACGCTGCCGCCGGTGAGCGCGTCCACATACACGCCTTCGCGGAACACGGCAAGCGCGTGCGTATAGCTGCCGAACAGATTCAGACTCTCACCCAGGCGCCAGCTGCCTTCGAGTTCCACGCCCTCGCGCTGCGTCGGCGACAGGTTCATGTTGGTAAAAGTGAGCGCGTTGAAATGGATCTCGTTGCGCAGGTCCATGCGATACAGGCTCGCGCGCATGCGGCCGCGCACGGACTTGTACTCCAGGCCGATTTCCTGGTCGCGCGAGGTTTGCGGCTCCAGCGGCGTGAGGAAGGAATCGAAACCCGGTCCGCCGAACTGGCTATACATCTCGTCCACGGTTGCAACGCGAAAGCTCGTCCCGATCTTGCCGTATAGCGCCAGCGCCGGGTCGAAGTTGTGCCGCAGCGCGAGTTCCCAGGCGCGCGGGCTGCGCGACTGGGAAATGTTCGCATAGCTTGCCGGGTTGGCGCGGTCGTTGGCCGCAATATCCACCTGCTGCAGGCGCCCGCCCAGCGTGAGCTTGGTCGCAGCACTGATCGCCGTGTGATTCTGCATGTAGAAAGCGTGGTCCTTCTGCGTCGCCGCCAGGTCGGTTTGCGGCGCCCCCAGCTGCTCGAAGCGGGCGGCTCTCAGCGCCTGATAATCCCAGTAGTCGACATCCACGCCGAAGATGAGCACGTTGTCGCGCGCGAGCAGGCGGTAAGGAACTTTCAGGCGCGGCGTAAGCGCCCAGACCTTGGAGCGGGTGTCGGTGAAAGTGCTCAGCCCGAAGCTGGTGACGTAGTCGTCGAAAAAGCCGATGCGTTTTGTATCCCGGTAGGAAAGGTCGACAGCGAAGTCGGCGGAATCGAATGCATAGCGTCCGGTAAGCGTCGCCTGCCTGCCGTCACGGGCGCTGTAGTCGCCCGGCGTAGCGCTGCCGCGCCGGTCGGAGTCCAGCTGGGCGGCGGTGCGCGCGCCGGGCAGACGCAGGTTCTGGTTGTCCAGGCCGAATTTGAATACCAGGCCGGCGCGGTTCCCGGTCCAGCGCAGATCGCCGAGCACGTCGCCCTGCTCAAGGCGGTTGTTGACGCGGTAGTTGTCCGAGTTGTATTGGCTGGCGTTCAGCGAAAAACCCGTGTTGTCTCCAGCAATGTTGAGCGCGGCGCGCAATTCCTTGGTGTCGTAGCTGCCGTAGCTCGCCCCTGCCACCGCGCTCTTGTCGCCCGCAATGGGCGAGCGGGTGATGATGTTGATGGTGCCCCCGGAAGCGCCGCTGCCATACAACACCGCGCCGCCGCCGCGCTGGATTTCGATGCGCTCGATCGCCTCGAGCGGGATGGCGGACCACCTCACCGTGGTCAAGTCGATGTCATTCAAGCGCTGGCCGTCGAGCAGCACCAGCGTATTCTGATCGCCGCTCGCGCCGAAACCGCGCACGTCGATCGCCACATCCGGACTGCCGCTGTTGTTGCGCGTGTTGATGCCGGCGTAACGCGAGAGCAAGTCCGGCAAATTCTTTGCCGTGCTGTTGGTGATCTGATCGCGCGTGACGACCGTGACCCCGATCGGATGCTCGAGCCGCTTTTCCGGAAAGCGCGTGGCCGTGACCACCACCGCTTCTTCCTGGGCAAACGCGTGCGTCGCCAGCGCGAGCGTAATGGCGGCAATGACGGTATTGGAGTACATGATTTCCCCGCCGCCAGCGTCCCCGCAGGCGGTACAACTGATGCAACAAAGGAAACGCGGGGAGAACCAATTCGCAACCGGCGCACCGCGTCCCCGCAGTGTTTCCACCTGTCGCGCAAGGCCGGTCTCCGGGCTCGTGGGATTGGATCCGCCGCCTTCCCGCAGGCATTTGCCTGCAGTGGCATCGTGACGGACCCGCGCTCACATACCGTTGCGGGGGCAGCACAGGCTTGGGCGCAGCCACACACCGTACCTGTTTCCCGTTTCACCCGCCTGCGGGAAGCGCAGGCGGACACCTCGAACGAGTGCAGGAATGTTACACGCTATCGCGGGCAAACGAAATTGATTTGGCCGAAGTCACCGGCGCCGGCCACGCGCCTTTCGGCAGCAGCAACGCAATCTGTCCAGCCGGCGGATCGCGGCGCCAGGGCGATGCCGCAGGCTGGATACGGCCGGGAAAATCCTGAGCCTGTTCAACAAAGTAAGGCGCCTCATCCATAATGGAAAGAGCTTTGAGAATGGCCTGTTATTGCTTGACTTGTCACGATTTTTGAAACTATAGTGTGGCGATGGATGCGGAATTTGACACACTCGACAGCAAGATTGATCAGTTCTTGCGGCTGTGCCAGCGCCTGAAGAGCGAGAACAGGGAATTGAGGCTGGAATTGGCATCGGCGCAGAGTGATATAAAGATTCTGGAAAGCAAGGTCGACGGCGCCAGGACCCGCCTCCACGCACTGTTGCAGCAAATCCCGGAATGAGCACGAAGGCCAAGACCCTTGATGTCACCATCATGGGACGCAACTATCGCGTCACCTGCGCCGACGACGAACGCGAAGCGCTGCTTGCCGCGGTTGCCTATGTCGACCAGAAAATGACCGAGATCAAGACGGCAAGCAAGGTCGCCGGCACCGAGCGCATTGCGGTCATGACCGCCCTCAATATCCC
>JAENXP010000671.1 GCA_016649475.1 Burkholderiales bacterium
CGGCGCACCGCCCAATTCGGCGACACGCGTGATCTTCACGTCGCCTATCTGCCAGTTTAGGAATTTGCTTTCGCCCATGTTCGATCTATGGCCTTGAGGCTACGCCGGCTGCAACCAGCCGATTATACTTTCACGAAGACGCGCCAGAAAACGGTCCCAGACCCCCGGGTTCTGCACCACCTCGGCGCGGTAGAACGAGGGGCACAGAATGGCGGCGTGCGCGACTTCGCCGCACAGGCCGCAACCGACACAGCTATGGTTGACGTGCGCCACCGGGTCTGCCTTGAGCGGGTCGGATGAGGCCTTCAGCGTGAGCGAGGGGCAACCCGAGAGTCGGATGCAGGAATGGTCGCCCGAGCAGGTTTCATCGTCCACGCCGAAGCGCGTGCGTACCACGCGAGCGCCCGAGCCCAGCAGCCGCGCAAGGATGGGGCGGATGCGGCGCTGGCGCTCGAGCTGGCACTCGCCCTCGGCGACGATGACCTTGAGTCCGGGCTCGTCCGTGGTGAAGGCCTCGCGCAGCGTCTTCGTCATGTCGGCGACGCGGTAGGTATAGACGTTGCGCAGCCACTTCACGCCTGCGCCGCGCAGCGTGTTCTCTATGGTGCGGTCGGCGCGCACCTGGCTATTCTCCTGGAGCAGTTCCGCGCTCCCGTCCTGCGGCGACGACACCAGATCCTGGGTCCCCGTGGCCGAGGTGTAGCCGTTCTTCATGATCAGCAGCACCTTGTCGCCGCCGTTCAGCTGGTTGGAGGCGACGCCGGAGAGAAAGCCGTTGTGCCAGAAGCCGCCGTCGCCCATGATCGCCAGCGAGCGTCCGGCGAGCATCGGCGCGACGCCGGCGCCGCTCGCGAGGCTCATACCGTAGCCGAGTATGGAATTGCCCAGCGAAAACGGCGCGAAAGTCGCAAACGAATGACAGCCGATGTCGGCCGAGATGTGGCGCTTGCCGATATCGCGCTCGACCAGCTTGATCGCGGCGAATACCGGACGTTCGGGGCAGCCGACGCAGAAATTCGGCGGCCGCGGCGGCAGCGGTGTGCCCAGCAGCTCGGCCGCGCGCGCGCGCGCGGCGTTCGCCGCTTCGGTCCAGCGCGTTCCCGCGGAGAGGTCGAGTTGCGGCGCGTGCGCGGCGATAAAGCGCAGAAGTCCGTGCACGATGACCTCGGAGGTGTATTCGCCCGCCATCATCAGGAAATCCTTGCCGTGCAGCCTGGTCTGGATGTCGGCACGGCGCAGCAGGGTGGCGATGTCCTGCTCGATGAATTCGGGCTGGCCTTCTTCCACCACCAGCACCGCCTGCTTGCCTGCGCAGAATTCGCTGATTTCCTCCGGCACCAGAGGGTAGACCACGTTGAGCGCAAGGATGGGGATGCGGCTCGATCCGAAATCGTCGGCGAGGCCGACGAGCTTCAGCGCGCGCAGCAGATTGTTGTAGAGGCCGCCCTGGCAGATGATGCCGACACTGCTCTCGCTGCCGGCGAACAGTTCGTTCAGCTTGTGTTCGCGGATGTACTTGCGCGCCGCGGGCAGGCGCACGCTCATTTTCAGCTTTTCCTGCCGGTAGGTGGCTGGAGGATGCGGGATGTGCTCATAGTCGAAAGCGGCCGGATCCGCCAGCAACTTGCGTGTGGACAGGGCGGGCGCGCGGTTGGCACTCGCTTTGAAGCTGCCGTGCACATGGCAGGCGCGAATGCGCAGATCCATGAATACCGGGGTGTTCGAGGTCTCCGACAGTTCGAAGCCGCGTTCGACCATATTCACGATGGTGGCGAGGTTCGGCCTCGGGTCCAGCATCCACATGGAGGATTTCAGCGCCACCGCATGGGTGCGCTCCTGCGCCACGCTCGCGCCTTCGCCGTAATCCTCGCCCACCACTACAAGCGCGCCGCCGAGCACGCCCGCGGAAGCCACGTGGGTCAGCGCATCGGAGGCAACATTGGTGCCGACGATGGATTTCCAGGTCACTGCGCCGCGCGCGGGATAGTTGATGGAGGCGCCCAGCATCGCCGCCGCCGAGGCTTCGTTGGTGCAGGCCTCGACGTGCACGCCGAGTTCATCCATGTAGTCGCGCGCCTGCACCATGACGTCGAGCAGGTGCGATACCGGCGCGCCCTGGTAGCC
>JAENXP010000524.1 GCA_016649475.1 Burkholderiales bacterium
CACCACCTGGTACATGCCTTCGCTGAGGGCCTTGTGCTCGTGATGAAGCTGCACATCCATTTTCGGCTGTTCTGCGGAAAGGAATATCTCCGGCGCATGCGGGATCTCCAGGGACAGGTCCTTGATGTAAATTTTGTCGATGCCGAATATCGGCTGCTGCTGCTGTGGCTCGTTCATATTGGTTCCTCTGGTTGAAGGGAAGTGATGTTGCCGTCAGGTCTCGCCGCGCAGCAGCGGGTCAAGCTTGCCTGCGCGATCGAGAGCCGCCAGATCGTCGAATCCGCCGACGTGAACCTCGCCGATATAGATCTGCGGCACGGTACGCCGGCCGGTTTTCTCCATCATCTCGCCGCGCTTCGCCGGGTCGAGGTCGATGCGGATCTTCTCGATCGCGGCTACGCCTTTGGACTTGAGCAGCATCTCAGCGCGCTGGCAAAACGGACAGACGGCAGTACTGTACATGCGGATATTGGGCATCGGAATTCCTATTTCTGCACCGGCAGCCCGGCGCTTTGCCAGGCGGCGAACCCGCCGCTGAGGCTGACCACGTTGGAAAAGCCGCGCTTTTTCAGCGTAGCGACCGCTGTGCCCGAACGGTTGTTGGTGGCGCAGTACACAATCAGCGGTTTGTCCTTGTATTTCTCGATGTCGCCGATGCGCGCTTCGAGCTGCGACAGCGGCAAACCGCGCGCATTAAGGATGTGCGACTGCGCATATTCGGCCTGCTCGCGCACGTCCAGCAGCAACGCGTCCTGCCGATTGATCATCTGCGTCGCCTCCAGCGTATTCACCGACGGTCCGCCGGCGCTGCGCCGCACCAGCGGCCAGACCAGCATCGCACCGCTGAGGAACGCGATCGCGACGAGAAAAATATTGTCCATTACAAAATTCACGCATGCTCCTAATAGATCATCACAAAATGAGGGGACCGGGCCGGGAACGCAGGGATTCGACCGAATTCTCGGCTCCTCACGCTCCACCGATCGAAAATTTCCCGCGCCTGTGCGGCCTATTCACTGCTTCCGATAAGGGAATATTATAAAATATCCGCGAGCTTACCGTACGCCAAAAAAGGGATCATTATGAAAAAGATCATTCTGCTCAGGCATGGCGAATCCGTCTGGAACAAGGAAAACCGCTTCACCGGCTGGACCGACGTCGGCCTGACCGACAAGGGTGTGGACGAGGCGGGGAACGCGGGCGAACTGATGCGCGAGGCGGGTTTTGTGTTCGATCTGGCGCATACATCGGTGCTCAAGCGCGCGATCAAGACCCTGTGGCTGGCGCTGGAGCGCATGGACCTGATGTGGATACCGGTGCAGCACTCCTGGCGCCTCAACGAGCGCCACTACGGCGCGCTGCAGGGCCTGAACAAGGCCGAAACAGCGGCCAAGTTCGGCGACGAGCAGGTGCTCACCTGGCGCCGCAGCTATGACATACCCCCGCCCGCACTCAGCCAGGACGACGAGCGCTACCCCGGCAGCGACCCGCGCTACCGCGGCCTCGCGCCTGCCCAGGTGCCGCTGACCGAATGCCTCAAGGACACGGTCGCGCGCGTGCTGCCTTACTGGAACCAATCGATCGCCCCGGATATCCGGGCAGGCAAGCGTGTCCTCATTGCCGCACACGGCAATTCCATCCGGGCGCTGGTGAAGTATCTGGACAAGGTAAGCGACAAGGACATCGTCGGCCTCAATATTCCCACCGGGGTGCCGTTAGTCTACGAACTGGACGACGCTCTCAAACCCCAGCGCCACTACTATCTGGGCGACGCAGCCGAAGTCGAGAAAGCCATGCAGGCGGTCGCCAACCAGGGCAAGGCCAAGGCCTGAATTTGGCGCAGCGGACGTCATCGATGCGGAGGAAAATTTGGTCGCCCCTCCTCGCCGTGCGCATCCCCTGCGGCAAAGAATTCATCCTGGCTTTGGCGCTAGTCGGCGCGCATCCGGCATGCGCCGCCGGCAAGTCCGACCTGGACGAGCTGCGCGGCCGCATCGAAACCTTGAAACAGGACCTGAGCGGCGCCGAGGAGGACCGATCCGAGGCTAGCGACGAACTGCGCGCATCGGAGCGCGGCGTGTCCGAGGCCAATCGCAGGCTGCACGATATCGCCGCGCAACACCAGGCCGCGCAGGCCGACCTCGCCCGCGTGGCAGAGGGCTCGCGCACGCTGGAAGCCGCCATTGCCGCGCAACAGCGCGAACTCGGGCAGCTACTCGCCACGCGCTACTCTTCGGGCCGGCAGGACTATCTGAGGCTGCTGCTCTCCGGCCGCGACCCGAACCAGACCGCGCGCGAGCTCTACTATTACAGCTACATCTCGCGGGCTCAGGCCGAATTCATCGGCGCGCTGCGCGCCAACCTCGCCGCGCTGGAGCAACTCGCGGGCGAGGCGCGCGGCAAAAGCGCTGAACTGGCGGAGCTGGAGGCGCGACAACGCGAGGACCGCAAGGAATTGCTTGCGCAGCAGGCGGAGCGGCGCCGGGTGCTGGCCAGCCTGGCGAAGCAGATACGCTCGCAACGGCGCGAGATAAAATCATTGCAGCGCGACGAAGCGCGCCTGTCGCGTCTGGTGGAGGAGCTGGGAAAAGTCATTTCCCCCGGCGCGACCGGGCTGCGCAATGAGAGCCTGCCTGAACCGGGGGGGGGCGGTCAGGCGTTCGCGTCACTCAAGGGCAAGCTCAGACTGCCGACGCGCGGGGAACTAATCAACCAGTTTGGCAGTCCACGTAGTGATAGCGGGCTCAACTGGAAGGGTCTGTTCATACGCGGGGCGAGTGGCCAGGAGGTGCGTGCGGTTGCCGCCGGGCAGGTGGTGTTTGCCGATTGGATGCGCGGCTTCGGCAACCTGATGATCATCGACCATGGC
>JAENXP010000018.1 GCA_016649475.1 Burkholderiales bacterium
ACCGGGGGCGTGCCGCGCCTGATCAACCTGGTCTGCGACCGGGCGCTGCTTGGAACCTATGTTCAACGCGGGATGCAGGTAACGACCAAGACCCTGAAGCAGGCAGCAGCTGAAGTGATCGACGTGAGCGCGAGTCGGCGCCGTTGGAGCCGCCTGCTCGCCTGGCCCTCGCTGCTGCTCGTCGCCGTGTGCGCGAGCGGCGTGTTCGCGGCGAGCCTGGTGCCGCTGCCGCTTTGGCCGATTTCCTGGCCGAAGCCTGAAACGGCCAGCGTCGCGACCGCGCCGCTTATCTCGACGCAAGCGACGCAACCGGCGCAAGCGGTGCAAAGCGCGCCTGCCCCGGTCAGCGCGGCACCGGCGGTCGCGGTGCCCGATCCGGTGGCCCTCGCTGCAGTGCGACCAGCCCTCGAAGAACTGAGCTGGCCGGACGCTGAGTTCGCGCGCAGCCGCAGTGAAGCGCTGGCGTTCCAGGACCTGCTCGGCCTATACGGGATCGCCTACGATCCGGGCAGCAAGGGCGCGCCTTGCAAGATCGTCGAAACAGCCGATATGCACTGTATGAGCGCCTATGGCGGGCTATCCGACCTGCTGTGGGTCAACCAGCCCGCGGTGCTGTTGCTGGATCGCGAAGGCAAAGACCGTGCATATCATGTGGTCCTTACGGGGCTGGATGAGGAGTCTGCAACGGTCATCGTGGGCGGAGCCAAGCGCCGCGTGGCGCTGTCGCAGATCGCTCAGCTCTGGTCGGGCAAGTACCAGCTGCTGTGGTACGCGCCGCCGGGCTTCGGCAATGCGCTGACCGGCGGCAACCGCGGCCCGGCCGCGACGTGGCTGCGGCAGCGTCTGGCGAGCGTGGACGGTGGAAACGCCCAAGGTCCGGCGGTGTTCGACGATGAACTGGTAGAGCGGGTCAGATCGTTCCAACTCGCCGAGGGCATGGCGCCGGACGGCGCGGTCGGCGCGCTTACGCTGATCCGGCTGAATCAGCGTGTCGACCAGGATCTGCCGCGGCTGGGCAAAATGGCGCAACGAGGCTCGAATGTCATACATCCTTGAAGCGCTCGCGGATTCCGAACAGGCACGGCGGCAGATCGCCGTGCTGCCCAGGTATTCGCTGTTGCCGGCCGTGGGCGAAGCTCAGTCGCGGCTGCGCCACTGGCCGTATGTGCTGGCAGCGGCGCTGTTGCTGAACGCCGCCGTGGTGCCGCTGTGGCTGCGCTCGAATTCGCACGATGGCGTTACGTTGCTCAATGTGCCGGCAATGCCACAGGCCGCGCCAGTGCCGATGGCGGCTCCGGCGCCGGATAAGGCATCGACGGCCGGAGGCGATACGCAACTGCCGAAATCGGCCCCGGCGACGGATAACGCGCCAACGGCCGAAGGCAATGACAACGCCGTGAATACGACATTCAGGGGATTGCCGCAGGCGCGGCAGCCCCAGCCTTATGCCGCCTATGACCGGCCCGTCGCGCGCCCTCCCAGGCCGGCCGAAGCGTCGCCGAGAAAGGCCGCCGTGAATCAGGCGAGCGCCGCTATGCCGACGCCACTGCCGAAAGTGCTTCCCAAGGTGGTCCCCAAGACCACGGCGACGCGCACGGCCGCAGCGGCCAGCGCTACGCCTGTGCCAGCCGTTCCGCCGGTGTCAGTCGTTCCGCCGGTGCCACGGGCTCAAACTGTGCCCATGACCCAGGCCGCTCCAGCGGTAGCGACCGGTGCTGCCGGCGGGTTGCCGCCAGATCTGCAACGGGAAATTCCGCCGCTGTCCGTGGCCGGCTTTATCCGCGACGATACTTCCAGCGGCATGGTCATCGTGAATGACAGGTTGCTGCGCGAGGGCGATGAAGTCGCACCTGGCCTGAGGCTGGAGAAAATTCTCCACGACAGTCTGTTGTTCAACTACAAAGGCTATCGCTTCAAGCGCTAAAAGAGCGCGTTGCAAAATGATTTTTGCAAGGGCAAAAATGGAAAGGTATGGGGACGGATCCCCTCAGGTTGAAAAACGGCGCTGGCGCTAAACGCGGCCGGCGCGGTTTCTGCCAGCGCGTCGCCCGGACGCCGGCGCAGGCCCGGACGGGCGCTGGCCCGCACGATCGCTCTGCGGCTCGTATCCGGTAAGCTGCTGCAGCTTTTCTCTCGCGCGCGACAGTCGCGACATTACCGTACCCGGGGGAATGCCGAGCGTCCTGGCGGCCTCCACGTAGCTCATTTCTTCCACCGCGACGAGGATGAGCACCTCCCGCTGTTCGGGCGCAAGGCAGTGCATGGCCTCATCGAGTTCGGCAAGTTCGATCCGGTCGAAGTGTTCGGCGTTCCCCTTGGGGTCGGGCAGGCTGTCCGGATCGGGACCGGCCTCGAACTTCGGACCGCGCAATTGATTGAGAAATACATTGTGCATGACGGAGAACAGCCAGGCGCGCATGTCGCTGCCGGGCCGCCACAAGTGAATCTTGTTGAGTGCGCGCTCGAGCGTGTCCTGCACCAGGTCTTCAACTGCATGCTGATCGCGGATCAGTGCGCGTGCATAGCGGCGCAGTCGCGGAATGTGTTCGACAACCGGATTCGTTTTCATACATTCCCTGGGTCGCGCCCATTCCTTCCTGGTCCACCGACTATTCCGGCTGCGCGCCCCGCCAGTGAATGTGCTTGCGCCCGGGGCAGCGCGCTGGCGCGCAAGTAGAATTGTTCTTTTGGGATGCGTTAGCGCTCGCCCAGTGATTCGGCAAAGGTTTTCGTGATCGGCTTGGTCAGGTATCTCCAGACGGTGTTGCTTCCGGTCTTGATTTCCACGGAAGCGGTCATGCCCGGCTGGATTTCGATGCGTTTGGGGCTGTGCTGCGTGATGTTGCTCGCCTTGGTCTTGACCTGGACGCGGAAAAAAGGCGGTTCGTTCACGTTGCGGGTTTCATCGCTCAGCGTATCTGCGCTGATATAAGTCACCGTGCCCTGCAGCGAGCCATAGATGGTGTAGTCATAGGCATCCAGTTTGATCGTCACCGGGAGGCCTGGTTTCACGAATGCGATATCCGCGGGCCTGACCTTGGCCTCGATCACCAGGTCGTCCTCGACCGGGACGATCTGCATGATTTCCTCCCCCGGCCGGGCGACGCCGCCGCGCGTGGTGATGCGGATGTTACGCACCACCCCGTCCATGGGCGAAGTGACCACCGTATGCTCGAGCTGATTCTTGCGCTGCGCCACGATCTGGTCGAGGCCGGCCAGGTCTTCGAGCGCCTTGGACAGGTCGGTCTGCGCGTCCTGCCGGTACTTGTTGGTCCGGTTGGTGATCATGCCCTGGATCTCGGCCACCTGGCGCTGCAGCTTGAGCACTTCGGCTTTGCTGACGTCGCCCCTTTCCAATAACGGCAGATTGATGTCGAGTTCGGTCTTGACCAGATCCAGGGACCGTTGCAGTGACGCTATTTCCTCGCGCACCGAGGCTTGCCGCATGTGGAACAGCATCTCCTGATTGACGCGTATCCGCGGATACTTGTCGACTTCCGCCGGAAATTTGGGCTCGCCGCCGTAGAGCTCGGCGCTGAGGCGCGCCACGGCTGCCTTGAGTGCAGCCGACCTGGCGCGGCTTTCGAGGTAGGAGGTCTCGGTCTTGGCCTTCTCGAAGCGGACCAGAACCTGTCCTTCCTTCACGATCGACCCTTCCTTCACCAGCAGATCCTCGACGATGCCGCCATCGAGTTCCTGGATCACCTGGTTGCGCGAACTGGCGATGACCTGCCCCGGGGCACGGGTTATCTGGTCGAGTTCCGCCCAGGCGGACCAGGCAATGAAGCCGCCTATGGCCAGCGCGCTGGACAAGACCAGTATGCGTCCTGAACGCGGAATATCGTCTTTTTTGCTCATGAGTTTGTCAGGCGTACGCTGCTGCGACGCCTTCCTTGTGTACAGTGGGTGGCGAAACCGGCGGAGTGCCGGAAAGTTTGGCCAGGACCAGATCCCGCGGGCCGTCCATGACCACGTGTCCGCCCTGCATGACCAGCAGCCGGTCTACGATCGGGAGCAGGGCGCTCTTGTGCGTAGCCACCAGCAGGGTCGCGCCCGCTGATGCCTTCGCCTTGAGCGTGGCCACAATTTTGGCCTCGGCCGCCGCGTCCATGGAAGCGGTCGGTTCGTCCAGCAACAACACCGTCGGCGTGGCGAGCAGCATGCGCGTCATGGCGAGCAGTTGCTTCTGGCCGCCGGAAATGCCGCGACCGCCTTCGCTGATCGGCAGCGCCAGTCCCTTCGGATGGTTGGAGATCAGAGCGATGAGTCCGGTTTCGCTCGCCGCCTGCAGCAGCGCTTCATCTCCGGGATCGGGCAGACCCTGGAGCAGGTTGTCGCGCAGCGTGCCGCTGACCAGGCGTATGTCCTGGGGCAGATAGGCTATGTTCTCGCGCAGGAAATGGGGCGAGATCAGCGCCATGTCGATGCCGCCGAGGAAGACCTTGCCCTGCACCGGACGATACATCCCGGAGGCAAGCTTCAACAGCGTGCTTTTGCCCGAGCCGATGGAGCCGACAATGCCGACCTTCTCGCCGGGTCTGATTTCCAGCCGGTCCAGTTCGAGCGCCATGCCGGCGGTCATGCCGTAGCCGAACTGCGCCTGCTCGAAGCGGATGCCCCCATCCGTCGTTCCCGGGGTCAAGGCCTGCGGGCGATCGTCGATCTCGTTCGGCAGCGCAATGAGCTTGTCCAGGCCCTGGATCGCCGCGCGGGCATGTTCCCACTGGACCATGAGTCCGGGCAATTGCGCGATCGGCGACAGTGCCCGGCCGTTGATGATGGTGCAGGCAATGAGTGCGCCCATGGTCAACTGGTTTTCGCTCACCAGATAGGCGCCGAGCGCGACCAGACCGACATAGCCGATTTGCTGCAGCGCCACCGTCATGTGCTGGGACAGCGAGGAATATTGCTTGATCTGGTAGTCGGATTCCCCGGCCGCCTCCACCAGCCGGCTCCAGCGCCCCTGCAGTTTCCATTCGGCGCTGTTGGCCTTGAACGATTCCGCGCCGTCGATCGACTCGACCAGCAATCCCGCCTTGTAATTGCTGTGCCCCTGGTTTTCTTTTGCATGCCGGGCTATCTGCCGCTGGAACATGAGCCCGGTGACCAATGAAACCGGGAGCAGCAGGGCCGGAACCAGCGCCATCCAGCCGCCTATCATCGCTATGATCACGATGAAGAACAGCGCAAACGGGACGTCGGCGAGCATGAAGATCGAGGTCGCGCTCATGATCCCGCGCACCAGTTCAAAGCCCTTTATTTGCGCGGCGAGCGTGCCGACCGAGCTCGGGCGGCATTCCATGCGTATGCCCAGCGCCCTTTCGAAAAACCACTCCGAGAGCTGCGCATCGATGCGCGTCGCCGTCCTCTCGACCGCGTGACTGCGCACGTGCTTGAGCAGCAGTTCCAGCACGATCGCGGCCACGACCCCGGTCGAAAGCACCCAAAGCGTGCGAAAGCCCTGATTCGGGATGACCCGGTCATAAACCTGCATGCTGAATACCGATGCGGCAAGAGCGAGCATGCTGACCAGAACCGTGGCGAGCAGGGCTTCGGCGAAAACGCTCTTGCGCTGCCATATCGCCTTCGCGATCAGTTGCGCGGCTCGGGGAACGCTCGTGCTGCCTTCGATTCTGGGTGGCAGCGAAACGCACTCGACGCTCTCGAGATCCTGGATGCGGCCGTTGGCCCCGTTCGCGTTCTGCAGCAGCCAGCTGCCGTCGGCGTTTTGCGACGCCACCACGAACCAGCCCTTGTCTGACTGCCAGCCGATAAAGGGACAGTCTTTCTGCCTGGGCGCAGGCAGGTTCATGGGCTCGCCCTCCAGCTTCGCCGCTTGCCAGGCCGCGCGCACCAGGCTTGCGGCCGAATCGGCGCTATCGGCCTCTGCCAGCGCATTATCGATATCACCCTGGCGCTCGCGCAGTACCGATTGCCCGGCGAGCCTCGCCGAGTGCATGATCACCGCCGACAGCGTGTGCAGCTTCATTCTGATATTCCCGTAAGGTTTCCGGTCAGCAGCTTCAGGCGCAGCGCGGCTGCCTCGGCCTGTGCGTTCGCGTCCGTAGCTGCGATGTCCGACAGGGCGGATTCGCGCACCGTATTCAGCACATCCAGCCAGGTTTTTCTTCCGGCGGTGTATTGGCGCGCATAGGATTCATACACTTCTTTCGCACTCTTGCTCGCAAGGGTGGCGTTTTCAAAGCGCTCGCGCGCGGCCCGCAATTCGTCCCAGTCGATGGACAGGCGCTCCTGCAGGTCGCGCAGCGCGACCGCGCGTTGCTGGCGCGCCGCATCCAGCCGCCCCAGGGCCGCTTCGACGCCGGAGCGGGCCGACAGGCCGGCGCCGGTCTGCGCCTCGAGCACGAGCATCAGGCGATTGGTGGTGTAGTCGAGGTTTCCGTTCAAGGGTGCGGACGCATGCGCGCTTTCGAAGCGCAGCGAGACTTGCGGTTTGTAGACGGATCTCTTGGACTCGACCTCGGCCTGTGCGGCCTCCTCTTCGAAGCCGAGCCGGCTCAGCGTGGGCGACCAGGCCAGCGCCTGATCGAGCATGGATTCGCGGTACTGCGGACCAAGCGCGCTGTCGGCGCCCAGCTCACCCACCCTGCGCACGCGCATGCCGGACAGCTCGGACAACTGGGTGAGCGCGTTTGCAAGACCCAGCGTGACCTGGGAAAGCTCGTTCCTGGCCTGATACAGCCTGGATTGCGCGAGTTCCGGGTCGACGCGCGGACTGGCTTCGTGCTCGACCCGCCGGGTGATCAGCCCGAGCAGGCGTTCGTGTTCGCGCACGTTCCGGGCAAGAGTCTCCTCGCGGGCTTGCTGGCGCAGTGCCTCGACGTAAGCGGCGATGACGCGCAGGAGGATCTCCTGCTGCGTCTCCCTGACGGCGCTGGTCGAGGCATGATGGCGCGAACTGGCCGCATCGATTCCCGCATCGATCCGCCCCCCTGCCCAGAGGGGTTGCTGCACGCGCAGCAAGCCCGTGGTAACGCCGCTGTTGTCGCTGTTGATCTCCAGGCTGGGCGTCGGATAGCGCTGCCACGACGCACCGTCGAGCTCCGCCGCCGCCGCCGCCGAAAACGACTGTCTGGCCAGAATTGCCGGATGCGTCGCCAGAGCCTGTTTGGCGATTCCCTTGAATGACGACGTCTGCGCCATCGCAGGGACATTGGCGAGCGCGAACGCAAGGGCCAGCACCGTTCCGATAATTGCGTAGATATGTTTGATCATTGCCTTCCAGCGTGGCTTTGCGTTGGGAACGAATTTTCGATCCAGGAGCAGTCGGGCAAGGGTAGTTGGGGCAGGGCTGAAGGACACTGGGGCGAACGCCCTGTTCCCCGCTACACAATGGGCTCCATCCGAAATGCAGGATAGGCGGTAGAGATTCTGTAATTCGGTAGGGGCGGGTGGCGGGTTTAACCCTAGTTACGCCCTTCGTCTGTACTGCGCGAGCGGCGCGCGGACGCGCCGGTTCGATCGCGAAATGCGGCCGGGTATACATATGGTGGCGCGTGCACATGCGGCCGTTGGGCGACACCCGTACACGCTTGCAGCCATTTTTTGCCGAGGGTTTGCACCTATCGAGTAACGGGGCGGTCTCTGTACGCAGTTATACAGGCTATGTCGTACTGACGCTGAACCTGCCGGTGATTACAGTTCATCCCTGTGAAATTGCGGGTGAACGATGTTGCGCACTGTCGCGCAGCGGGCGGGCATCCCGACTAGCGAAAAGGAACAACGTGAGAGACAAATCCTGCACCAACGGGCGCACTCTTCGACGCCACGGAACCGGA
Source organism: Burkholderiales bacterium (assembly GCA_016649475.1). Taxonomy (GTDB): domain Bacteria; phylum Pseudomonadota; class Gammaproteobacteria; order Burkholderiales; family SG8-39; genus 2-12-FULL-64-23. Next base: position 7,800 of record JAENXP010000018.1, read on the forward strand.
TTTACCCTGCTGGAACTGCTGGTGGTGATGGTCATCATCGGCCTGCTGGCCGGCTACGTGGGGCCAAAATACTTCTCCCAGATCGGCAAGTCGCAAATCAAGACGGCGCGTGCGCAGCTCGACGCATTGGACAAGGCGCTGGACCAGTATCGGCTCGATACCGGTCACTATCCCGGCATTGAGGCGGGGCTGACGGCGCTGGCCACCAAACCCGCAAACGAACCCAAATGGGACGGCCCCTATCTGAAGAAGAGCGTGCCCCCGGATCCCTGGGGCAACGCCTACGTCTACAAGATTCCCGGCGAGCATGGCGAGTTCGACCTTCTGTCCCTGGGCAAGGACGGCCAGGTCGGCGGGACCGGCGAAGCTGCCGATATCACCAACTGGTAGGCCCGGAGCGACGATGCAATTCGAAGTAAAAGCCGTGCGCGTTCCCGACAGTGTGGTTGCGCTGATGTTCGACGCCGTGAGCGAAGACGACGCGAAGGCGCAGGCCGGAGCGCAGGGCTACACCGTGCTGACGGTCAAGGCAAAGCAGTCATGGCAGGCCTGGATCAGACCGCGCCGCGCGAATTTTCCGTTGATGCTGTTCAGCCAGGAGTTGCTGTCCCTGATGGATGCCGGGCTGACGGTAGTCGATGCGATCGAGACCCTGGCGGAGAAAGAAGCGCGCCCGGAATCCAAGAGCATACTGCAGCAGATCGTGACCCAACTATACGAGGGGCGCGCGCTGTCCTACGCGCTGCAGGCGCTTCCGGCCGTGTTCCCGCCGCTCTATGTGTCCACCGTGCGCGCCAGCGAACGGACCGGGGATCTGAGCGAAGCCCTGAACCGCTACATCGTTTATCAGACACAGGTGGATGTGGTGCGCAAGAAGGTGGTCAGCGCCTCGATCTACCCGATGTTGCTCATCGGCGCGGGCACCCTGGTCACGATGTTCCTGATGGCCTACGTCGTGCCCCGTTTCAGCCGCATCTACGAGGACATCGGCACCAATCTGCCCTTGCTGTCGCGGTTGCTGCTGCAGTGGGGCAAGCTGCTGCAGGCGAACGGGATGCTGGTCCTTGCAGTGCTGGTGGCCAGCGTGGCCGGGCTGGTGTTCGCGGTCTCCCAGCCCGGTGTGCGGGCGTGGGCGATGCGCGGCGTGTGGCGCATACCGGCCGCGGGCGAGCGCATGCGCATCTACCAGCTTACGCGCTTTTACCGCACCCTCGGCATGCTGCTCAAGGGAGGAACCCCGATCGGCCAGGCGCTGAAGATGGTATCCGATCTGCTGCAGCCGGGATTGCGGCTGCACTTGCAGGGTGCGGCGGCCAAGATCAACGAGGGGCGATCGATTTCCTATTCGATGGAGGTGCACCTGCTGACGACGCCGGTGGCGATGCGCATGCTGCGGGTGGGCGAGCGCACCGGTCAGATGGGCGACATGATGGAGCGGATCGCCAGCTTCTACGACGAGGAAATGGCCCGCTGGGTCGACTGGTTCACGCGCCTGTTCGAGCCCTTGCTGATGGCTTTCATCGGCGTGGCGATCGGTCTCGTGGTGGTGCTTATGTATCTTCCGATTTTCGAATTGGCGGGGAGTCTTCAATGAATATGCGGGCAGACGCAGCGACGGCACTTGCAATGCAGGCGACCGAAGAAATGACAGTCGATATCGTGGCGGTGCGCGAGGCTCGGGCCCTGGCCGCGAGTTCGCAACGGCGCGTGCTCGACGTGCTCGAAGAGCGCAGCGGGCTGGCACCGGATGCGTTCACCCGGGCGCTGGCGAAGATGCTCGGATACCGCGTGCTGACGATGTCGAAATTGCACGGGCTCGATGCGGCCTTTGACCTGCTGCCTTTTGCGGTGGCGCTCGAGCGCGGCTGCATGCTCTATCGCGATTCCGACGGCCAGTTGCTGCTTGCCGTCGGCGACCCGTTCGATCGGGATCTGCACGAATGGGCGGAGTCCCGGATTGCCGGTGAATTTGCCCTGTGCATTGCCCACCATGCCGACCTTGCCGCCTATCTGGCGCGCCACGAGGAAACGCTGCGCGCAATCGACAGCGTGCTGCCGGACGCGCGCACCAGCGTCAGCGACGGCGCTACGGTGGAAGATCTTTCGTTCAAAACCATCCGCGAAGATACCAGCCAGATCGTAAAGCTCGTGCATTCGACGCTTTACGACGCGTTCAAGATGGAGGCGAGCGACATCCACCTGGAAAGCGGCGCCGGCGGACTGGTCATCAAATATCGGGTCGACGGCGTGCTCACCACCGCCGGTTCGATGGCCGGCGCCGAACTCGCGGAGCAGGTCATGTCCCGCATCAAGGTGATGTCGGAACTGGACATCGCCGAGCGGCGCATACCGCAGGACGGGCGTTTCAAGATCGGCGTGAACGGGCGCGAAGTGGATTGCCGGGTTTCGATCATGCCGAGCATTTTCGGCGAGGACGCGGTGGTGCGGATTCTGGACAAGAAGACGCTGAGCGACCAGATCAAGGGCCTGCGCCTGGACTACCTCGGATTCGACGATCGCAATATGGCCGAGGTGCGGCGGCTGTCGCGCGAACCCTACGGCATGTTGCTGGTCACCGGACCGACGGGCAGCGGCAAGACCACGACGCTGTACGCGGCGATCAGCGAAATCAACCATGGCCAGGACAAGATCATCACCATCGAAGACCCGGTCGAGTACCAGTTGCCCGGCGTGCTGCAGATCCCCGTAAACGAGAAGAAAGGCCTCACGTTTGCGCGCGGCCTGCGCTCCATCCTGCGTCACGATCCGGACAAGATCATGGTCGGGGAGATTCGCGACGCCGAGACCGCGCAGATCGCGGTGCAGTCGGCGCTGACCGGCCACCTGGTGTTTACCACTGTGCACGCCAACAACGTGTTCGACGTGATCGGGCGTTTTTCGCACATGGGCGTCGATCCCTACATGTTCGTGTCGGCGCTGAACGGCGTGCTCGCACAGCGCCTGGTGCGCGTCAATTGCACCCACTGTTCGGCCCCGCAGAAGCCGGACGCCCAGCTCATAGCCGATTCCGGGCTTTCCGCCGAGCAGGCGCAGGAATTCGATTTTCACGGCGGCCGCGGTTGCGGACACTGCCGCGGCACCGGCTTCAAGGGACGGAAGGCGATCGGCGAGATCCTCCGGCTCAACGAAGAAATCCGCGAACTCATCGTCGCGCGCGAGCCGATGCGACGCATTCGCGAGGCTGCGCGCAGGCAGGGAACGCGGTTTCTGCGCGACGGCGCCATCGACCTGGTGCGCCAGGGCCTATCCACATTGCAGGAGATCAATCGTGTCACTTTTGTGGCCTGACCAGTTAGGCGTTGCGCTTTATCCGGACCGACTGTTGCTGGCGCGGGCCAGCGGCGGATTGCGCCGCAGCCTCAAGCACAAGCAAGTAATCGACTTCGCCGCGGCCGAAGAAGGCACCGAGCTGTGGCAACCCGCGGTGGACGCGCTTGCGCTCCAGGTGGCGGCGGGGACCATGGCCGGGGCCGACGTGACCCTGGTTCTGTCGAATCGCTTTGTCCATTACGCGCCGGTTCCCCATAACGACGCGCTCTCGAGCGCGGAGGAGCAATTGGCCTTCGTGCGCCACTGCTTCTCGCGTGTCCACGGCAGCCAGGCGGACGGCTGGGCGGTCAAACTGAGCCGCGCCAACCAGCGCAAGACCCGTCTCGCCTGCGGTATGGAGCAGACGCTGGTCGACGCCCTGGCCAAGGTCATGGCACCGCTGGGACGCCGCTACCGTTCGCTGCAGCCGCACTTGATGGCGAGTTTCAACCGCTGGCGTACCCGGCTGGCCGGGCGGCCCGGATGGTTCGTGGTGGCGGAGCCGGGCCTGTTGTCGGTCGCGCTGCTCTCCGACGGGCAGTGGCAAAGCGTGCGCACCCTCAAGGCCGGCCCCGACTGGGCGCAGGAATTGCCTGGCGTATTGAGTCGCGAGGAACTTCTGGTCGGCAGCGACACGCAGTGCGACGAGGTTCTGCTGTTTGCGCCGGATGCGGGAAAGCCGCTGATGCTCGACGCGGGCAAGTGGCGCATCAAGGAATTGCTGCCCACCCTGTTGCCGGGGATGAATGCCGGCATCGACGCGCCGTTTTCCATTGCGCTTGGAGCCTGAGCCCATGTACGCCTTAGACCTGGATTTTCGCCGCCCGGAACACGATGCAAGCTGGATGGGCGCAGCGCTGCTTGCTGCCGCCCTGATCGGAGTGCTGGTCAGCGGCGGCCAATATCTGCAGCTGTCCGACCAGATTGCCGCGGAAACGGCGAGCATTCACGATGCCGCGAAAGCCACCCGCAGAAAGACCAACACAGCCGCGTCCAATGTCGATCCGCAGACGCTTGCGGCGGAACTCAAGAGCGCGAACGAGATTCTGATTCGGCTCACGCTGCCCTGGGGCGAACTCTTCGCGAGCGCCGAATCCGCGGGCACGCCTGACGTTGCGCTGCTGAGC
>JAENXP010000061.1 GCA_016649475.1 Burkholderiales bacterium
CCACTGCTCCATGCCGACCACTTCCAGCTGAACATCGAGCTCGAGCTGCACGCAAAACCAGCGCGCCAGCTCGCCCATGGTCAGCCCGTGGCGCATCGGCAAAGGGCCTGCACCGACGAAGCTCTCCCAGCCCGGACGCAGGCGCAGTCCCTCGACCGGCCGGCCGGCCGGGTTGGGGCGATCGAGTATCCACACCGCTTTGCCGTGCGTTGCGGCCGCCTCCAGCATGTAGCGCAGGGTGGTGATGAAAGTATAGATGCGACAACCGAGATCCTGCAGATCGACCAGCAGCACATCGAACTGGTCCATCATCGCCGCAGTCGGCCGGCGCTGTTCGCCGTAAAGGCTGAACACCGGAATGCCCAGGCGCGGGTCGACGAAATCGGGCGACGCTATCATATTGTCCTGCTTGTCCCCGCGCAGTCCGTGCTGCGGCCCGAACGCGGCGGCAAGGCGGATGTCCGGCAGCGCGGCCAGAACGTCCAGGCTATGTGTCAATTCGCGCGTCACCGAGGCCGGATGGGCGAGCAAGGCCACCCGCCTGCCCGCAAGCCGCAGGCGCAGGGCCGGATCTAGCAGCAATCGCTCGATGCCAAACTTCATGCTATCCAGCCTCCTGGGCAATCTCGGACAGGCGCAGCACGAAGGTCTCGCGCCGATGAAAATCCGGCCGCTCGGCCGCGTGCCGCAGCGCCCAATAACTCAAGCTCCCCTGCTCCGCCTCCAGCACCACCGCGACGCCCAGTTCGATCTGTGCGGCGGCGGCCCGGGGCAGTGCTGCCGCGGCTATGCGCACCTGCAGCGTCCAGCCCCCGGCCTCCGAGGCGAATTCTATACTCGGTGCGGGCACCGTCGGTTGGAACGGGGACGGCTCGCGCTCGCGGTAGGCGGAAAATCCGTACATGGCCCACTGCCCCGAGGGCGAGCAATTGAATTCCCGGTAGCCGGGATCACCCGCCACCCCGACGAAGAGTTCGCAGCAGGTATGGCGCCAGAGTTCATCCGCGGCTTGCGCCGGCCGCGCCTGCGGCAGGCGCAGCGCTCCGGCGCGGCAGCGGCAGTCGAAACGTGCCCTCAGGTCTCCTGCGCCGGTAAGCGACAGATCAAGGAGCAGCGCACCGACTCGAGGCAGATTCGTCGCCGGATGCGAAATGAGTTGTATGCCATTCATCTGGCCGCATCATAGCGTGGAACTCAGCAAATGCGCGGCAGCTGGTCGCCCGCCAGCCAGTCGACAATGCGCCGGCCGCCGAAGGCAGTGACCAGTTGCACGAAATGATGCTCGTCGGCGATCACCTCGCCGATCACCGTCGCGTCTTGTCCCAGCGGATGCGCGCGCATCGCCGCCAGCAGTCGCGGGGCATCGGCCGCCGCGCAGATCGCAATCAGCTTGCCTTCGTTGGCGACGTTGAGCGGATCGAGCCCGAGCAATTCGCAGGCGGCGGCGACCACCGGCTTCAGCGGAATCGCCTGCTCCTGCAGCATCATGCCGACCCCGGACTGTCCGGCGATTTCATTCAGGGTCGCCGCCAGCCCCCCGCGCGTGGGATCGCGCAGACAGCGCAGGTCGGTGCGCGTGGCCAGCATGGCTGCGACGAGGCCGTGCAGCGCGGCAGTGTCGGATTCGATCGGCGCATCGAAAGTGAGATTCTCGCGCTTGCTCATGATCGCCACGCCGTGATCGCCGATCGAGCCGGATACCAGCACCGCGTCGCCAGGCCGCGCGCGGCCGCCGCCGAGTTGTACGCCTTCGGGCAACACGCCCACACCCGTAGTGGTGATGAAAACGCCATCGCCCTTGCCGCGCTCGACCACTTTGGTATCGCCCGCGACCACCGGCACGCCCGCTTCGCGCGCCGCGTTCGCCATGGATTCGACGATGCGCGCCAGATCGGCGAGCGCAAACCCCTCCTCCAGGGTGAACGCCGCTGCCAGGTATAGCGGTGTCGCGCCCATCATCGCCACGTCGTTCACCGTCCCATGCACCGACAGGCAGCCGATGTCGCCGCCGGGAAAGAACAGCGGCGATACCACGTGGCAATCGGTGGACAGCACCAGCCGGCCGGGCCTGCCCTCGAGTACCGGCGCCGGCAGAACCGCGCCGTCGTTGCCCTGGCCGAGATACTCGTTACCCAAGTGGCGCACAAACAGTTCCTCGACCAGTTGCACCATCGCGCGCCCGCCGGAACCGTGGGTCAGATCCACCCGGCCGTGCTTCAAATCGAGCGGCCGTGCGTAGCCTCTGCGAGTTTTCCCCTGCGCCCCGCGCATCAGTGCATGTCCTTGTAGCGGCCGTAGCTGTAGTGCGCCGCACAGGCGCCTTCGCTGCTGACCATGCAGGAACCGACCGGGTTTTCGGGGCTGCATGCGCTGCCGAAGATCCTGCACTCCTGCGGCCGCTTGACCCCGCGCAGGATGGCGCTGCATTCGCACGCTTTGTTGTCCGGCACGAAGCGGTATTCGAGTTCGAAACGCCGCTCGGCGTCGAACGCCGCATACTGCCCGCGGATCTGCAGCGCCGAATAGGGCACTACCGCGAGCCCGCGCCACTCGAATTCGCGGCGCAGTTCGAACACCTCGGCCACGCGCGCCTGCGCCTTCAGATTGCCCTCGCGGCTCACCGCCCGCGAAAATTCGTTTTCCACCTCGGCGCGCCCCTCGTTCACCTGCCGCACCAGCATCAAAATCGCCTGCATCAGGTCCAGCGGCTCGAAACCGGCAATCACCACGGGCTTGCGAAATTCCTCGGCGACGAACTCATAGGGCCGGCTGCCGATCACGGTCGACACATGCGCGGGGCCGATCAAGCCGTCGATCGCCGCCGCGCGTCCATGCTCTGCTTCCGGCATTTCCAGAATGGTCCTGATCGCCGCCGGCGTCAGCACATGGCAGCACAGCACGCTGAAGTTGGACAGTCCTTCGCTGTGCGCCTGCTGGATCGCCAGCGCGGTCGGCGGCGTGGTGGTTTCGAAGCCGATGGCAAAAAAGACCACCTCGCGCCGGGGATGGTCGCGCGCCACCTGCAGCGCGTCCCGCGTCGAATACACCATGCGAATATCCGCACACCTGTCGCCGACACCGGCTTTCGCCTTCATCAGCGACATGCCGCCGGAGGCCGGCACGCGCAGGGTGTCGGCGTAGGTGCACAGGATGGCGCCGCGCGTGAGCGCCAGGTCGATCGCCATGTCGATGCGCCCGATCGGCAGCACGCAGACCGGACAACCGGGCCCATGGACCATGCGCAGATTCTGCGGCAGCAGGTCGCCGAGTCCGTAGCGCGAGATCGCATGGGTATGGCCACCGCAGAATTCCATGAAGCTGTAAGTCCGGCCGGGTTCGGCTGCCGAGGCGATTTTCCCCGCCAGATTCCTGGCGACTTCGCCGTCGCGGAATTCGTCTATGTACTTCACGGCGCTGCGGGCCCGGCCTGTTGCATCTGCGCAAACAGCGCCAGAGTCTTTTCCGCCTCCTCCTGATCGAGTGCCGACAAGGCAAAACCTGCATGCAGGATCACGTAGTCGCCGACGCTCACGTCATCGAGCAGGGCCAGCGATATTTCCTTTCTGACGCCGCCAAGATCGACAATCGCCGTGTCCCCGGCGCCGAGTTCCATCACTTTGACCGGAAGTGCAAGGCACATATCAGCGCTCCAGGGTATCCAACGCCACCTGCGCCTGCCCGAGCGCGATGGCGGCATCGCCCGGGGACAGGCGTATAGGCGCAAGCACATCGATGCCGCGTTGTTCCAGATCCTGCCGCAGGCCGACGCACAGCAGGGAATTGAGAAAACAGCCGCCGCCCCATGCCAGCGTCGCGAGGCCGCTGGACTCCGCCGCTTGCGCGACCCACTCGCCCAATGCGGCCGCCAGCGTGGCATGGAAGCGGGCAGCCGCCTGGTCTGCGTCCGCCGTGCCCTCCAGCGATGCCAGCAGGGCCAGCAGATCCAGCTGCCCCTGCTGCCCTTGCGCGCCGATGCTCCAGCCGCGCTCGATCGCTCGCGGCCAGCCGTGGCGCTCGATGTGTCGCGTTGCCGCCTGCTCCAGCAGGATCGCGGCCTGGGCTTCGTAGTTCATGTGCGCGCACAAGCCGAGCAGGCCAGCGGCGGCATCGAACACCCGGCCCATGCTGGAAGTCCGTGGACAATTGATGTCGCGCGCCAGCATGGTCGCGACCATGCCGGCACCCGGCTGCGGCAAGCGTGTACCGATCTCGGCATTTCGGCCCAGCTCGTGCAGGACCGCAGCGGCCATGCGCCAGGGCTCGCGCGCGGCGCGGTCGCCGCCGGGCAGGGGCAGAGGACGCAGATGCCCCAGCCGCTCGCACTGGGCGCCGTCGACCCGCAGCAACTCTCCGCCCCACGCCTGCCCGTCCGCTCCGTAGCCTACGCCATCCAAAGCCAGGCCGAGCACCGGGCCGCGCCGCCCGTGCTCGGCGCAGACGGCGGCGACATGCGCGTGGTGGTGTGCCACGGCCACGGCCGGCAGCCCGTGGCCGGCGGCAAACCCGACGGCGGCGCGTGTGCTGAAGTAGTCCGGATGCAAATCGTGCGCGACGATCTGCGGTCTTGCTTCGAGCAAATCCAGCATGCGCGCGACCGTCTCCTCATGGAATGCGCAGGTCGCGGCATTGTCGAGGTCACCGATGTGCGGCGACATGAAAGCCTCGTCGCCGCGGGTGACGCAAACACTGCTCTTGAGATGTGCGCCGAAAGCCAGCACCGAAGGTCTGCCTCGCGGCAGGCGGATGCTTTCGGACGCGTAGCCCCGGCTGCGCCGGATGAATTGCACACTGCGTCCCAGCGGGCGAATGACGCTGTCGTCGCAGCGCGAAACGATGTCGCGGTCGTGATCCAGAATCGCGTCGGCGATGCCGGCAAGCCGCTGGCGCGCTTCGGCGTTGTCGCGGACGATAGGCTCGCCGCCCGGGTTGGCGCTGGTCATGACCAGGACCAGATCCTGCGGCGCGGCCAGCCAGTCACTGCCGGCCGGGCGGCCGGCGGCTTCATGGAACAGCAGAAAATGGATCGGGGTGGTCGGCAGCATGGCCCCCAGCCAGAGCAGGCCGGGCGCCACCCCGGGCAGGGCGGCGGCGCTGCCGGACTGCGCGCGCAACAGAACGACCGGGCGTTCGCGGCACTCCAGCAGCGACTGCTCCTGACTTGAAATTTTCGCGTAGGCGACCAGGCTCGCCGCGTTGGCCGCCATCACGGCAAAGGGTTTCTCCTCCCGGTTCTTGCGCCGGCGCAGGCGCGCCACCGCTTCAGCATTGCGCGCATCGCAGGCGAGATGGAAACCGCCGAGGCCTTTGACGGCGACTATGGCCCCCGACCGCATAAGATTCAGGCTCGCTGCAATCGGGTCGCCTCCGATTGCGTTTCCGTCCCCGTCGGCCAGCGCCAGACGGGGACCGCAGACCGCGCAGCAGGTGGTTTCGGCATGAAAGCGGCGGTTGGCGGGCGAGCCGTATTCGCCGGCGCAGTCCGGGCACAAGGGAAACGGATCCAGGCTGGTCTGCGGCCGGTCGTAGGGCAGCGCGCGCGTCACCGTATAACGGGGGCCGCAGTGCGTGCAGGTGATAAAGGCGTGGCGCCAGCGGCGGCCGGCGGGATCGAACAGCTCGGCCAGGCAGTCTGCGCAAACAGCGACGTCGGCGCCGATATAGGTGGCGGATTGCCCGCCAGCGCTCGCGGCGATGTTGAATCCCGCCAGGCCTTCGGGCGCGGCCTCCTCTGCATTGACCGAATCGATGCGCGCCAGCGGCGGCGCATCGTCGCGCAGGCGCTGCAGAAACCTGGCAATTCCCGCCGAGGCGCCTTCGACGGCGATATCGACGCCCAGGGCATCGTTGCGCACCCAGCCGGCGAGATCGAGCTCCTGCGCCAGGCGCCAGACCAGGGGCCGGAAGCCAACGCCCTGCACTATCCCGCTGACGCGGATGCGGCGGGCGACGACGGGCAAGGCAGCGTTCAAGGCGGCTGCCCTTGTAACTGCGCCTCCAACCGGGCGATCCGCCGCTTGAGTCCGTCCACGGTTTGCTGTTTCGCGGCCTGCGCTGCGGCCATGCCGGCATGCAGAAAATCCAGCCATTCGTCCATGCCCTCCCCGCTGGTGGCGGAAACGCGGATGACGCGTATGTCCGGATTGACGCGGCGCGCGTAGGCTACGGCGGCGTCCACATCGAAAGCCAGATGCGGCAGCAGGTCGACCTTGTTCAGCAGCATGAGGCTGGCAACACGAAACATGTCCGGGTATTTGAGCGGCTTGTCCTCGCCCTCGGTCACCGACAGGATCACCACCTTGTGCGCCTCCCCCAGATCGAAGGCTGCCGGGCAGATCAGATTGCCGACGTTTTCGATCAGCAGCAGCGAGTTTTCTTGCAGCGCCAGCTTTTCCATCGCATGCCCGACCATGTGGGCATCCAGATGACAGCCCTTGCCGGTATTGATCTGGATCGCCGGTGCGCCTGAGGCGCGTATGCGTTCGGCGTCCTGGCTGGTTTGCTGATCGCCTTCGATGACTGCGACTGCCCGGTTTTCGAGCATGGCGATGGTGCGGCACAGCAGCGTCGTTTTGCCCGAACCGGGACTGGAAACCAGATTCAAGGCAAAGATGCCGTGCTCGGCCAGGCGCAGCCGGTTGTCGCCGGCATGGGCATTGTTCCTGGCCAGGATGTCCTGCTCGATCTGCACCCTGCGCGTCGCGCCGAGGCCGGGTGCGTGCGCAGGGACTGCAGCATGGCCGCGATCGTGCCCCTCTTCGTGATCGTGCCCGCCGGCGTCGGCATGTGCATGCGTGTGCCCCTGATGCGCGGCGGCGCCGCCGATCGTCACTTCATGCTCACCGCAGCCGCAGGTCGTGCACATGCTTCCCTCCCATTAGCCGACTTCGAGTTCCTTCACGCGCATTTCTGTTCCGCCCGTCACCCGCAGCTGATACGTACCGCATAGCGGACAGGCACCCGGCATTTCGCTCATGGCCACGGTAGCCGAACATTGCGCGCACCAACCCGACCCCGGTAGCGCCAGAATTTCCAATGTTGCGCCTTCGGCCACGCTGCCGCGCGTTGCCGCGTCGAAGCAGAAGCGCATCGCCTCGGGCTCGACCCCGGCAAGCTGGCCGATTTCCAGCCAGACCGTGGTGACCCTGGAGAATTTCTGTAGTCGCGCCGCGTCTTCTATCAACTGCAGCACGCCTTCCATCAGCGACATTTCATGCACGGCGCGGGGCCCTCCTAGCCGCCCCAGTGCACATCATCAGCCAATTTTTTGACCGCGGGTTGATCGCAATCAAATGCGGCGGGAACTCACGCCGGTCGCATCCCGCCCGGAGCGGCGCGCAGACGGCGGCTCCTGAAAGCGATCGACCCGGGCTAGGTCAAGGTCAAAACCCTCAACCCGACCCCTGAACGGGGCGCGCCAGCACCCGCGCCGGCGCGCCGTCGCAATCGGCGATGTTGAGCGGACAGAACATGAATTCGGCGCGCTTCCCGGCGAGTGCAGCGAGATTGGTGACCTGCTCGGCGATCAGTACGCCATCGCGCAGCAGGACGCGGTGCACCGGCCAGATGAACCCTTGCGGCCGCCGCTCCAGCGCCAGGTCGGGTGTGGGCATGTCGACTGCGAGCAGTTTCACTTTCCGTTCGACCAGCCATTGCGCCGCGGCTACCGACAGCGAGGCGTGCCGGTCGTAGTCCGGCGTGCCCACGCGCCCGGCCGCGCCGGTGTCCAGCGCGAGTATGTCGCCGGGCGCGAGCGCGGGCCGCATGCGTTCGAAATCCGCGGGCTCGATCAGCCCGTATTGAGGCAATTCCATGCGCCACACCACACCCTGCCCCATCAGGCGCGCTAGCGGTATGTCCTGAAACGCGGGCCCGTCGTCGTAGAAATGGCGCGGCGAATCGACGTGCGTGCCGGTATGCACGACCATCTGCAGTTCGGTGATATTGAGCGGCCGGTCCGGAATCGATGCGATGCGCTCGATGCGCGGAGGCGGAAACGACGCAATGCGCGGCACCGTCGGCGACAGCGGCCAGCTCAGGTCGATCCAGTCCCCTGCGGGCACGCAGGCGCGCGGCGGTGGCAATTCCATCCAGCCGCGCCAGCCGCTCCCGGGTTTGCTTTGTTCGCTATCGCACATGATGGCCCCCGGCCGTTCGGGTTTCAGGGATGCAGCAGGCCGCGCAGACGGTCAACGTTGCGCGCATCCGGCAAGGCATGGATCGCCTGCAGCAGTTCGCCCGAGCGCGCGTTGCCGAGCAATGCGTCGGCGTTGCCGCGGAACTTCGCGTCGAGCTCGGCCGCGGTGAGCGGATCCTGCGGATCGCCCTTGGGAATGAGCACGGTTTCCTGAAACGGCGTGCCGTTTTTCAGGGTGATGGTCACGCGCGCCGGGAACTTGTCCGGGTACAGCGCATTGAGCCCGGCATCCGCGATGATTTCCGTGTTCGCCAGCACTTCGCGCACCAGCGCATCGTTGATGCGCGCCGGCGCGAACTGCGCCTGCGTCAGTTCGCCGTCGATGGCGGAGACCGCAATGCAATAGGGCACGGACACGCGCGCCGCCATCACCGTGGACACGTCCTTGTTGGAAAAATGGCTTTTCACCGTGTTGTAGGTCTCGTTGGTGATGTGCGCGATCTGCCTCGGATCGATCCGGTGTTTGCGCACGATCGCGAGCGTGGCCTGAATCGGCGAATGACTCGCGAGGATAGAGGGAAAATACTTGAAGCCGTTCTGCAGGATTTCCCAGGTGCTGCC
>JAENXP010000324.1 GCA_016649475.1 Burkholderiales bacterium
GCCGATGCTCTTCGCGTCGCGCTCGCCGGTGTCTCCCTCGCGCCCGTACACGGCACAGCTTTTCAGGTCGCGGCCCAATGCTGCGGCGACCACCTCGCCCAGCTTGAGCGCCGTGCCGGAGGGGGCGTCGACCTTGTGCCGGTGATGTGCCTCGATGATTTCCACGTCGTAGGCGTCGCCCAGAATGTTCGCGGCGACCTGGGCCAATCTGAAGGCGGCATTGACGCCGACCGCCATATTCGGGGCGAACACGATGGGGATCCGCTTCGACGCATCGGCGATGCGCTGCTTGCCCTCGGCGCCGAAGCCCGTGGTGCCTATCACTATGCTCTTGCCCGCCTTCACGCAGGCGTCGAGGTGCAGCAGGCTGCCCTCGGGACGGGTGAAATCGATCAGGCAGTCGGAGGCCCCGATTCCAGCGGCATAATCCGCGCTGACGGGGATACCGCAGGCACTGCCCAAAGGCTCGCCCGCGTCCTTGCCCAGCTGCGGGCTGGCGGCGAGCTCCAGCGCGGCGGTCAACTTCAGGTCGGCGCTGGCCAGAATCGCCTCGATCAGGGTGCGCCCCATGCGCCCAGTGCTGCCGGCAACGGCGATTTTCATCCTGCCCTCATCAAAATTTTTCCTTGAGCCGCTGCCATCAGTTCTTTTCCTGCGGCTTGACCTCGCCGGTGGCGGGTTGTGCGGCGTGTGCATCCGGCATGTCCTGGGGCAAGACCGGCCGGGTTTCGGCCGCCTTGACCGCGGCGGAATCCGCCTGTGCGGCGGGTGTCACGTCACCTTCGATGCGCTTGAGCTTGCCGTCCTCGAAGAACACCGCCATCTTGCGATGCTCCAATTCGGTGGAGTTCACCCTCTGCCGGCGGAACACATAGTCCCAGCGATCGGCATGAAAGCTGTCGGTGATCAAAGGCGTACCCAGGAGGTAGCGCACCTGATCCTTGGTCATTCCCAGCTTCAATTGCGATACCATTTCCTGGGAGATGAAATTGCCCTGCTGGATTTCGATGCGGTAAGGCTTGATGCCGAAGGTGCGCCCACTGCTGGAACTGCAGGACGCAAGGAGAATTACCGCTATTGCGGCCAGTACGCGTAAAAACATGGGGAGAATTCGTTTTCCGGGAGCGTAAAACGCTATATCATAACCCACTTTAGCAGTCCCATTGATCAGGCACATCGACAATCATGAGCAAACCTGAAGATCTCAAGACCATCGGCCTAAAGGTCACCGCGCCTAGGCTCAAAATTCTAAATCTCTTCGAAAAAAGCAAGGTCCGGCACCTGTCCGCCGAGGACGTGTACAAGCTCCTGGTAGCGGACGGACTGGACACCGGCCTGGCCACGGTCTATCGCGTGCTGACCCAGTTCGAACACGCCGGCTTGCTGCAGCGGCATCATTTCGAATCCGGCCGCGCCGTGTTCGAACTCAATGTAGGCACCCATCACGATCACCTGGTGTGCATGCAATGCGGGCGGGTCGAAGAATTCTACGACCCCGAGATCGAAAAGCGCCAGATAAAAATCGCCAAGTCGCGCGGTTTCGTCATCAGCGAGCACTCGCTGCATCTGTACGTCGATTGCGTCAAAACGGATTGCCCGCACAAGACATAGTTTGGGCGCGTACGGCGGCACACGCGCGGTACCTGCTTCCTCCCCTCGCCGCCCACGCGCACGCGCTTCTTGGAAGCTTTCCTGACCTCCACCTTGCTGGTCGCCGTCGCCGAAATCGGCGACAAGACGCAGCTGCTTTCCTTCATTCTTGCGGCGCGGCTGCGCCAGCCCTGGGCCATCATCGCCGGCATCCTCGTGGCGACCATCGCCAATCACGCGCTCGCCGGATCGCTCGGCGCCTGGCTCGCGCACCTGGCCGGGCCGGGTGCGATGCTGTGGGTGACGGGACTATTGTTCATCGGCTTCGGCCTGTGGGCCCTGCATCCGGACGCGCTCGACGACGATCCGAAACTGCACCGCGCCGGCGCTTTCGTCACGGCATTGTTTGCTTTCTTCCTCGCCGAAATGGGAGACAAGACACAGCTTGCAACCGTGGCGCTGGCCGCGCGTTTCGACAGCCTGGCGGCAGTGGTGCTGGGCACGACGCTGGGCATGATGCTGGCCAACGTGCCCGCCGTCATGATAGGCGAGAAGCTGGCCACGCGCCTGCCGATGAACGCGATACGCTTGACTGCGGCAGGACTGTTCATACTCACCGGCGTGGCCACGCTGCTGGGCTGGCCGGCCTGACCCGCCGGGAACAACGGACGCTATTGCACCCAGCTTGACTCCAGGGGAGACATACCATGACTCAGCACACAACGGAATCCACGGCGGAACTGTTGCTCTGGCGTCACGCCGACGCCGAGGACGGGATGCCCGACTCCGGGCGCGCTCTCACCAAAAAAGGTCTGCGGCAGGCCGCGCAGGTGGCGCAATGGTTGCGGCCGAGGCTGCCCAGCGACTGCCTGATTCTGGCGAGCCCGGCAAAGCGCGCGCAGCAAACCGCCGCCGCGCTGGATCTGCCCTACACCACGGAGCGTCGCATAGGCCTGCAAGCCAGTATTGCCGACATCATTACCGCGAGCGGCTGGCCGCAGCGCAAGGGTACGGTTCTGGTGGTCGGCCACCAGCCCACGCTGGGGAGACTCGCCGCCAGCCTGCTCGCGGGAGAGCAGGCCGACTGGACCATCAAGAAAGGTGCGCTGTGGTGGTTCTCGAACCGCGCAGGCGGCCATATCCTGCGCGCCGTCGTCAGTCCGGATCTGGTTTAGAAACTGTGGCTCTGTCACGCCGCCTTCGAGGCGGCATCGCGCAGCGGCTTAACTTCCAGGCGTAACCCGATCGACTTCCACTCGTCCGCCTCGTCGGCGAGCGCCGCCGCGCTCAGGGGGCGCTGCTCCAGCAGGTCCTCCGGCAGCAACAGGCGAAAACCGCTCTGGGTCAGTTCGCAGGCGAGCCGTGGCAAATCGAGATCGGTGCGGCTGCGGCAAAACAGGCTCGCTAGGCGCAGGCAAAACACCAGGTCCCAGTCGCCCGGGTCCGGGCTCAGCTCCTGCAGCTTGGCCAGCTTGCCGCGGTGGGCGAGCACCAGCCGCGCCAGCTGCGACTGTTCCATGCGCGAGAAACCGGGCATGTCGGCATTCGCGATTACATAGGCCGAGTGCTTGTGGTAGCCGTTGTGGGCGATGGAAATGCCGATCTCGTGCAAACCGGCTCCCCAAGCGAGCGTCTGCGCCGCATGGGGGTCGCCCTCCGTCCCGTGCAAATGCCGATACAGTCTCGCCGCCAGCCCGGCCACGCGTTGCGCCTGCGCCGTGTCGACGTGGTAGCGGTGCATGAACTGGCGCGCCGTAACCTCGCGCATGTCGTGCTTCTGCACGCGACCGAGCAAATCGTAAAGCACGCCCTGGCGCAGTGCCGCGTCCGACACGCTCATATGCTCTATGCCCAGCTCCTCGAACGCGGCGCACATGATGGCGAGGCCGCCCGGGAGTATGGACGTACGGTCCTCGCGCAGGCCGGCCAGCTCCAGGCGCTCGACCTCGCCCGCCTTGAGTAAAGCGCTCCTGAGCTTCTCCAGACCCGGCGCCGTAATTCCGTGTTCGCTCCAGCCGTTGGCTTCGAGAATCGACGCTATCGAGCGCGCCGTACCCGAGGAAGCGACCGCCTCTGCCCACCCGTGACGGGTGTATTGCTTGACGATGGTCTGCAGTTCGCTTCTGGCCGCGAGTTCTGCCCGCTTGAACGTGGATTTCTCGATCTTGCCGTCGGCGAAGTATTTCAGGCTGAAGCTGACGCAGCCCATGTACAGGCTGTCCATGAGCTTGGGCTCCACGCCGATGCCGATGATGAACTCGGTGGAACCGCCGCCGATGTCCATCACCATGCGCTTTTCCCGGCTGAGCGGCAGACCGTGCGCCACGCCGATGTATATCAGCCTCGCTTCTTCGCGCCCTGCGATGACTTCGATCGGAAAACCCAGCGCTTCCTTGGCCTCGGCCAGGAACTGGCGCGAGTTCTTGGCCACGCGCAGCGTATTGGTACCGACCACGCGCACTGCCTCCGCGGGAAAACCGCGCAAGCGGTCGGAGAAACGGCGCAGCGCGTCCAGCGCGCGCACCTGTGTGGCACGGTCGATGCGCTTGTCGCGCGTCAGTCCCGCC
>JAENXP010000808.1 GCA_016649475.1 Burkholderiales bacterium
CCCTGGTCCCGGGGATACTGCGTCAGGGGTTGTCCCCGGATCGTCGCGATCGCGGTAGAGGCGCTCGATGTCGGCCGCGCTGATCTCTGACGGCGGGCGATCGAACACCGCCGAGCCGTCGCGCAGTCCGATGATCCGCGGGAAGTTTTCGAGCGCAAATTCGACGTGGTGCAGGCTGCAGATGAGCGTCGCGCCCTGGTCGCGGCTCGAATCGATCAGGGTACGCAGCGCCTGCCGGCCGAGCGCCGGGTCGAGCGCGGACAGCGGTTCGTCGATGAGCAGCAGCTGGGCGTCCGAGACCAGCGCGCGGGCCAATCCGACCCGCTGGCGCTCGCCGCCCGAAAGCCGGTCGACGTGCGACCAGAGCTTGTGTTCCAGCGAAAATGCGGCCAGCGCATCACGGGCGATCCCCGCCTCGGTGGGGCGCACCAGAGAACCCAGCGCCTTGCCCAGCGACCAGTGCGGCATCTTGCCTGCCAGCACCGCGTGAACCACGCGCTGGCGCGGCGGGAGCGGCGGCGCCTGCGGGGCAATGAACAGGCGCTGGCGCAAGCGCCGCAAGGAAGCGCCGGAAAGCGCCCATGGGTCCTGGCCGTCGATCAGTACCGTGCCCGGGTCCGGGCGCTTGGCGCCGCCGAGTACCGCCAGCAGCGTGGTCTTGCCGGCGCCACTTGGACCGATCAGTGCGACCTGTTCCCCCGGTGCGAGCGCGAGCGTGACATCGCAGAGCGCGCAACGCGCCGCCCCGTGGCGCACGAAAGCGCGTTGGACCGAGATCGACAGGCCGCCGGACATCGCTCGCTACTTCAGCAACCCGGCGCTGCGGGCTGCGGTCTCGATCGCCGCGTAATTCTCGGCGCTGGTCGGCACGAAACGGGTGGCGCGCTGCAGACCGAGGATTTCGCTCCCCTGGGGGGTGTCGGGCGAGAGCGCCAGGAAGGCGTCGAGCAGCTTCTTGCGCAGCGCTGGATCTAGGTCGCGGTGCACGGTCCAGTTGTAGTCGTGATAGGGCGGCGTGGTGAAGAATACGTGCGCCCGCGCGCCGTCGACGCGGTTATCAGCGAGCAGCTTTTCCCACACCGAGATGTTGAGCGCACCCGCGGTGACCTTGCCGCCGGCGACCGCCAGTGCGGTTGCGTCGTGGGCGCCGGAAAACGACACCCGCAAGTCACGATCGGGGTCGACCCCCGCCTGCAGCAGGAAGGAGCGCGGCATCAGGTGGCCCGAGGTCGACGAGGGCGAACCGAAGCTCAGCGTCTTGCCCTTGAGATCTTCCAGGCGCTTGATCGTCGGGTCGGCGGTGACGAACACCGAGCGAAACTTTTCGTCCTCGACGCGCTGCACCAGCGGGATCACCGCATCGTTGGAGCGCATCCGCGCCTGGACGAAGGTGAAGCCGCCAAACCAGGCCATCTCGACCTTGCGGTTGACCAGCGCCTCGACCGCCGCGGCGTAGTCCGTTACCGGAATGAACTCGACCTTCATGCCCAGCGCCTTCTCGAGGTAGGTGCCGAGCGGCTTGAACTTGCGCTGCAACTCGGTGGGCGACTCGTCGGGGATGGCGGTAACCCGGAAGATCTGCTGGGCAGACGCTGGTGGTGCCAGCGTCAGCGCTGCTGCGAACGTGAACACCGACAGAATCGAGGCGAGCACTACACCAAA
>JAENXP010000180.1 GCA_016649475.1 Burkholderiales bacterium
CTGGCGCCTGTCCGGCGTGCAGGCTGAGCGTATCGAAGCCTAGAAATTTTGGTTGGGCCATAGGTCCTCCGCGTTTCGACGGCATTATCTTATCAGGATGTCCGTGAGGAACTGATCGCGTATGATCGCCGGTACCCATGACCAGCCAGAAAAGCGTAGCGCCGACTATCGGGTTGCTGCTTAAGGTGTTCCTGCCTTTTGCCGGCGGCTACTATCTTTCTTATTTGTACCGCACCGTCAATGCGATTATCTCGCCCGACCTGGTGCGCGAATTTGCCCTCGCTCCGGACGATCTCGGCCTGCTGACCAGTTCTTACTTTCTTGCTTTCGCATTATTCCAACTGCCGCTGGGAATATTGCTCGACCGTTATGGTCCGCGGCGTGTGAATGCCGGCTTGTTGATGCTGGCCGGAACCGGCGCCGCACTGTTCGGGTTAAGCCAGAGCATGGGTGGGCTGGTCCTCGCGCGCGCGCTGATCGGACTCGGGGTCTCAGGCTGCCTCATGTCCAGCATGAAGGTTTTCACGCTGTGGTTTCCGCTCAATCGGCTGGCCACGCTCAACGGTTGGCTGCTTTCCTGCGGCGGACTGGGCGCGCTGTCGGCGACCGTGCCTGCCGAAGAATTGCTGCGCGTTACTGATTGGCACACCGTGTTCGTGCTGCTATCCGCGCTGACTTTTGCCGCCGCCGGCGCGATATTCCTGATCGTGCCCGAGCGTGACGCGCTGCGCGCGCCGCAAAGCCTGGCCGAGTCGCTGCGCAGCCTGCCGACCATCCTGCGCAATGCGAATTTCTGGCGCCTGGGCTTGCTGGTGATCGCGGGCCAGGGAGTGTTCATGTCGCTGCAAAGCCTGTGGATTGCTCCCTGGCTCAAAGATGTGGTCGGGCTGGCGCGCGCCGATATCGGCCGGCATCTGCTGATGGCGGCCGCGGGCATGATCGTCGGTGCGGCGCTGTGGGGCGGCGTTGCCGATCGCTTGTCACGCCTCGGCGTCGACACGGTCAATGTCGTGCTGGGCGGTGTCGGCGCCAGTCTGTTGGTCCTCGCGGTTCTCGCGCTGGGAGTGAAATCAGGCACGCTGGCCCTGATGTTCGCGCTGACCCTTTTCAGCCAGGTGCAGCCGCTGGTCTACGCCATACTGTCCAAGGAGTTTCCGTTGGAACTTTCCGGCCGGGTCATCAGCACGCTCAATTTCCTGGTTTTTCTGAGCGCGTTCGCGGTGCAGTGGGGCACGGGCCTGATCATCAACCTGTGGCCGGTTGAAGACGGCAGCTATGCCAAAGCCGGCTATGGCACCGCGTTTGGAGCCTGCCTGGCGCTGCTGCTGGTGCCTTACGTGCTGCTGTTACTGTCGCGCAGGGCCAGTGCGTCCCGCCAATAAGGACTATGCCGTCGCTTCCTTGGCCGCCGCTTCCTGCGCGAGCGACTCCTGGCGCGCCCTCTTCAGCACTTCCGCGGCCGGGCTGTGGCCCAATTTCAATGCCAGCTCCATCGCGCTTTCGCCATCCTTGCTCAGAATGTCTATATTGGCGCCATTGCGAATGAACAGTTCGACCATCTGCGCGTTGCCGCGCATCGCCGCGTATTGCAGCGGCGTGTAACCATTGTCGCTGAGCACGTTCGGATCGAAGTTCATGGCAAGAACTTTCTGCGCGTACACCAGGTTGTCCTTTTCGATTGCGTAGAACATCGCCTTTACGCCTTCCGGGCTTTTCTCCCGCGGCTTCGGTTCCAGGCCGGTGGGGAGTATGCTTACGACATAATTGATGAGCGAGATGCCGACCATGGCGATCAGCGCAATGATCAGAGGCAGCTTGGAGATGCCTAGCGTTTCGGACCATGCGTCGGTGACGTTGGCGCCGATCACGAGCAAGGCGACCATGATGAAGAAGGCGAACTTCAGATAAAGGAACAGCGCGATCACCAGGAGGATGCCGAGGATGGCCGCGATGTAGGTGCGGTTGATGCTCCATTGATCGGCGATCTCCTCTGGAAGTAGCGCGAAGATGGTGGCGATGCCGACCAGCCCGACGAGCGCCCATTCTTGGAGTTTTCTTGTCTTTAGAAAGTCCACGACTTCCTCCGCTTAGCGATGATTCCCAGGGACTGTGAGCGAGTCCACCTCGACTGGCAGGATCCAGTCATACACGCTAGTATAATCCAACAGTGGAATCAGCGGTTTGCATTCGGAAATGAGGAAAGACGTTGAGCAAAGCGTTCACCAGGGAGCAAGACGGCGCCGAAGAGGAAGAACTGACGCCCGAGGCGGAACAGCCGCAAGGGTTGAAGAATTACATCACCCCGGCGGGATACGCGCGCATGCAGGCCGAGCTCAAGCAGCTGCTGGACGTGGAGCGCCCGGAGACTGTCAGCGTGGTGCACTGGGCCGCCTTGAACGGTGACCGCTCCGAAAACGGCGATTACATCTACGGCAAGAAGCGATTGCGCGAGATCGACAAGCGCATCCGCTTCCTGATCAAGCGCCTGGAAATCGCTGAGGTGGTAGATTCCAGTGGCCAGGAACAGGACCGGGTGTTTTTCGGTGCCACGGTCAGTGTCCGGGACGGCGCCGGCCGGGTAAGCAGCGTGAGCATCGTCGGCATGGATGAGGTCGATCCGACGCGCGGCCGGGTGAGCTGGGTCTCCCCCATTGCGCGTGCGCTGCTCAAGGCCCGCGCCGGTGAAAGCGTGACCTTGCGCACGCCGTCGGGCGAAGAAGAACTGGCGGTGCTGGAAGTCGAATACCTCGAGTTGCCGTAATGGCAATCGTGGAACCCGCCCTGTGCCGGGTGATCCGGATGCTAGTTCTTACTGTCCGCGCCGGCATTGCCTGCGGCGAGGCGCGTAAAGTCGCCGGCTTTGACGATCGATAGCTTGCTCAGGTCGAGGTGCTTTTTCAGCGCGTTCTGGATCTGCTCTGGTGTCAGCGCGGCGATCCTGGCGTCCAGTTCCGCATCCCAGGCGAGGCGGCGGCCCAGGTAGAGATTGTCGGCGAGCCGCCCGACTAGCGCGCCGTCCTGGGTGCGGCTCAAATTGCGCAAGGCGAGATAGCCTTTCTTCGCTTCGGCTACCTCGGTCTCGCTGAAACCCTCGCGCAGCCCCTGCTGCAGCACGTCCATGATCTCGCGTTCAATGCGCGCGCGGTTCTGCGGCGCGTAGATGGCGCTGATGCCGAATTCGCCCACCGCATCCAGCGATCCGGCGGTGAGCCAGGAATGTACGCTGTAGGAAAGCCCTTCCTTCTCGCGTATGCGCCGCCACAGGCGCGAATCGGACGAGCCGCCCAACAGGTAATTGCCCAGCGCCAGCGCCGGGTAGTCGGGCTGGTCGTCGCGCAAGGGCAGGTTCATCCCGGCTTGAAACACGGCATTGGCCTTGTCGGGCGTATCCAGGTTGCTATTGATCGACGGAATGTCGCGATAGCTTTCGGCAATGCGCTTGAACGGCTTCGGGCTCTTCCAGTCGCCGAACAGCTCTTGCGCGAGGCTGGCAATCTGCGCTGCGTCAAAATCCCCGACCACCGCCAGGTCGCTGCTGCTCGCGCCGTAAAGATCGTCGTGGCAGCGCCGCAAGTCCTCGATGCTCACCGACTGCAGGCGCTGCATGCGCTCCTCCAGCGTAGGCGTATACAGCCAGTGCTCGGGCGGGTAGGGACTTAGATGGCGCGAGAGCCGCAGTCCGGCGAGCGCATTGGGTTCGCCTTTCATGCTTTCCACGTTGGTCAGGGCGGAGCGTTTGAGCTGCTCGAATTCGCCAGTCGGAAAGGCGGGCTCGCGCAGGACTTCCGCGACCAGGCGCAGCACTGCAGGCAGATTCGGGCGCAGGGTTTCTATCGATGCGCCGTTGCCGCTGACGCTGACCTCGGCCTTCAAGCGGTCGAACTCGTTGCGCAGTTGTTCGCGCGTGTGCCTGGTGGTGCCGCGCATCAGCATGGCCGAGGCGAGCCGGCAGGCGGTACTGCGGCCCATCTTGCTCTGCTCGTCGCCCCAATGCAGCACCAGTTGCGCCACCACGGTGCCGCCGCGCGTTTTCTTCGGCAGCAGGGCGAGTTTCATCCCGCCCGGCAGCTGCTGCACCGTGGTGCGCGCATCGATATTGGCCGCGCTGGGTTCGAACGCCTCGCCGGTCGCCACCGCCGCCGTGCCTTTGTAGTCCTTGACCAGCGCCGCGACATCGGGTGCAGGCGGAATCTCGGCGCGGTCCGGCTTCGATGTCGGCACGAACACGCCCAGAGTGCGGTTGGAGGTCTTGAGGTATTGCGTCGCGACCCGCTGTACGTCCTCGCGCTTCACTGTGCGCAGGCCGTCGCGGTAAAGGAAGAACAATCGCCAGTCGCCCATGGCGATGAACTCGGACAATGCCATGCCAAGTTCGCGTGAATTGGTCAGGGCCATATCGACGTCGTTCTGCAATTGCGTGCGCGCACGCTCCACCTCGTCGTCGGTAATCGGTTCGGCGGCAAATCCCTCGAGAGTTGCAATCAACGCAGCGCGCGCCGCTTCCAGCGGCATGTCCTTGCGCAGGCTGGCGCCGAAATAGGCGTAACCGGCGTCGCGCTGCTGTTGATCGCTGCCGTATATGCTGCTGGCCTTGCCGCTCTCGACCAGCGCGCGATGCAAGCGCCCGCCGGGGACCTTGGTGAACGCGGTGACGAGGATGTCGATCGCGGGAAAGTCGACATGCGAGCCCGGAGGCAGGTGGTACTGGGCGCTTACCAGCTGCACCTCGCCCGCGCGGCGCAGCGTTACCGTGCGTTCCCCGTCCTGGATAGGCTCGGCGGTGTAGGTGGGGATGAGTGCGCGCGCCGGCCTGGGCGTGCTGCCGAAATGGCGTTCGACAAGCCCCAGCGCCGCGGTCTCGTCGAACTTGCCGCTGACCAGCAGCACTGCGTTATCAGGCTGATAGTATTTGTCATAGAAGGCCTGCAGGCGCTCGATCGGCACGTTTTCGATGTCGGAGCGGGCGCCGATAATGGGGTGGCCGTAGTTGTGCCAGAGGTAGGCCGTGGAAGCCATGCGCTCGCCCAGCACGTTGCGGGGGCTGTTCTCGCCCGCTTCGAACTCGTTGCGCACCACGGTCATCTCGCTGTCGAGATCGCTTTTCGAAATGTTGGAATTCACCATGCGGTCCGCTTCCAATTCCAGCGCCCAGTCCAGGTTGCTCTCGCTGGCAGCCAGGGTTTCGTAATAATTGGTGCGATCGTACGAGGTCGAGGCGTTGAAGTGCGCGCCGCGGCGCTGGAACTCGTTCTTGGGATCGGGATGGCGCGGCGTACCCTTGAACTGCATGTGCTCGAGCAGGTGCGCCATGCCGTATTCGCCGTAGCCCTCATGGCGCGAACCGACCAGGTAGGTGACGCTGACAGTGATCCTGTCCTGCGAGGCGTCGGGGAACAGCAGCACCTTGAGGCCGTTCGCGAGCCGATACTCGGTAATGCCCTCGACCGAGGTGATCCTCTCGATCGACGCCGCGGCATCGGCGCGCACCGGGGCGGCGTGGGCCGGCGCGGGCAGGAATGCCGGCAGCAGCAGGGCCAGGGTCAAGGAAAGAATACGGCGCAGCATCGGACGACCTCTTGGAGTCTGTAACAAAACGAGGGGACAACTCCCCGCGTGCTCGCCTGAGTCTGCGCGTAACAAAATGACTTTTGTTACGGGACCATTGTTGGTCAGGCTTCCGAACAGACCGGAAATCTTTGGGTTGGTTCAGATTTTATTACATACGGTCTTGCGTTCCAGGCTATGGCCCACCTTTTTTCCGCAGCATCAGCGGCATCCCGCGGCGGTCGCGACTTATTTCACCAGATAGCCAAACAAATGCAGCGCCAGCATGCCCGTCACGATAGTA
>JAENXP010000564.1 GCA_016649475.1 Burkholderiales bacterium
AATGTTTGCATAGCCGTGAGCGGGATCGCCGGCATCATTCGTTTTGACGGCGCGCCGGTCGACCCGGGCCTGGTCGAGGGCATGACCACGGCCATGGCTTACCGCGGACCGGATGGCATCAACCACTGGCGCAGGGGCGCGGTGGCACTGGGCCAGTGCATGCTCTGCACCACGCCTGAATCGCTGGAAGAAAGCCAGCCCCTCACCAATGAGGATGCCAGTCTGGTGCTGGTGATGGACGGGCGCGTGGACAACTGGGAGGAGTTGCGGCGCGAATTGCTCGGCCGCGGAGCGGTACTGCGTAATCACTCCGACGCCGAGCTGGTGCTCAAGGCCTACCAAGTTTGGGGGCGGGACTGTCTGTCGCATATTGATGGCGATTTCGCGCTGGTGATCTGGGATGCGCGGCAGCGGACAGCGTTTTGTGCCCGCGACCGCTTCGGCAACAAGCCTTTCAACTACCACTGGCAGGGAAGTACGCTGGTGTTCGCATCCGAATTGCATCCGATCCTGGCCTTGCCCTGGGTGAGCCGGGCGCTCAACGAGGGCATCGTGGCGGACTATCTGAACCAGGAATGGCATTCCCGCGAGGAGACGCCGTGGAAAGGAATCCGGCGCCTGGTCGCGGCGCACTGGGCCGAGTTCGGGGCCGACGGCATGCGCTCGGGAGAATACTGGCGGCCTGAATTTCATGCGCCTCTGCGTTACTGCGACGACGACGAGTACGTAGCGCATTACCGCGAACTGTTCACCGACACCGTCCGGCGGCTGTCGCGTTCGCAGCGCAAGCTGGCAATTGAAGTAAGCGGCGGGCTGGACTCGTCCGCCATTTTTGCGGTGGCGGGGCAACTGCGCCGTGAACAGTGCCTGCCGGCACCCGCTCTTGCGGGCTATACGCTGGCGTTCGACGACGACCCGGACGCCAACGATCTGGACTATGCGCGCGCGGTGGGCGCGCAGGTAGGCATTCCCGTGCATGAAGTGAATCCCGCGAAAAAGCCATTGTCGTGGTATCGGGACTGGTCGCGGCACTATCGGGAATTTCCGGGCTATCCAAATGGGGTCATGGGCGCGGACATCCGGGAACTGGCGCGGGCGCAGGAATGCGCCGCCCTGCTGGTAGGGGTTGGCGGGAATGAATGGCTGGGTGGGAGCCGCGATTACTACGCCGAGGAGTTGGCCTCGGGGAAATGGCGAAATGTCTATGCCTGCCTGAGGGCGGATAGCTGCGACGTAGGTGCGCTGAACGCCGGCCGGTTGCTTGCGCGCCATGGGATCGTGCCGCTGTTGCCGGCGTTTGCGAAAGACATCCTGCGCCGGATGCGGGCAAATTACGCGCGGCACCCAGGCGGCATACAACTGTGGCTGTCGCCGAAAATGCGCCGGATTGCATCGCAACGCAGGGAAGAGCTTGCGGTCTCGCATGAGGGTGTCCGCTTCGGGCGCACCGGACAGCGCCGGCAATATGAAATGATGCTCGGGGCTTATTCGGTCGCGGCAAGAGAAAGCGAAGAGCGCCTGGCAGCCAGCCTCGGCATGGAACTGCGCTGGCCTTTCTGGAGCACTGCGATGGTGCAGTTTTCCTTTTCGACCCCCGAGCGCCTGCGGCGGCGCGGAGAGGCCGACAGAGTGCTGCACCGCCGCGCCATGACCGGCCTGTTGCCTGCACTGGTGCTGGAGAGAAAGGTACAGGCCGACTTCATGATCGCGTTCAGAAGGCACAGCGACGAGTTGAAGCAGGACCTGTCCGCAGAGATCGCGCGGCAGCAGCGGCTGGATTGGGTTTTGCCGGAACCAATGCAACAGAGGTATACTCAAATCGGGAAGAAATCATTTGAAGGCGAGCCCGAATGGCTCGTTTGGAGCTTGTTTGGTTGCAGCGCGCTGACTGATGGCGGCGAAGTCTGAATACTCGCTGCGCATCTTGTTGACCGGGTCGGCTAAGTAAATCTGGAGATCCTCATGAAGCAAGATCAAACGGCAGGAAAAAGCGCATCGGCGAAACCGACTCTGGATCCGACGCCGAAAAAGGTCTATCAGCGTCCGTTGCTGCGCACTTTTGGCTCGCTGCATGTCATGACTCAGGGAAGCGGAACGATAAATGGCGACGGCGGACAAGGCATGATGCTCCCACAAGGTGGAGGTTCCGATCGCGACATCAAGGAAAACATCGTCAGAATCGGCGAGCACCCGCTGGGCATCGGTCTTTACCTGTTCGACTACAAGCCCGCATACCGCGACACCTGGGGACGTGGCAGACAGTTCGGCGTCATGGCCGACGAGGTCGAGGGCGTAATGCCGGAAGCGGTAGCTACGCACGCCGACGGTTACAAACTGGTCGACTACGCGATGCTGGGGATAAGCCGGGCGCTCTGATGGGGTGGTCGCGGGGAATGCCCGGTAAATGAGCTTCGTGCTGGACGAGCACCTTAGCTATGTCGCAGACGCCGTAAGACTCGAACGCTTCAAGGCCGCGTTCGGCAAGGTCGTCAAGCGTGGGGATTGCATCGCGGATCTTGGCAGCGGCTCGGGGATGGATGTGTTCTTCGCGGCCGTGCAGGTAGGGGCCCAGGGGAGCGTCGTCGGAGTCGACTTCACAGCCGAGCAGCT
>JAENXP010000508.1 GCA_016649475.1 Burkholderiales bacterium
ATCAGGTCTTTCGCCTCTACGCCCGGACCGGGGCTGCCCTCGAAGCGTATGCGCATGCGCTGCGGTTTTCTCTGCACCACGGTCTGGGTGGCGAGCACGTGCACTCCTTCGGATGCACCGATGCCCCAGGCAAGCGCGCCGAGCGCGCCATGGGTGCTGGTATGGCTGTCGCCGACCAGCACCAGCATGCCCGGCTGGGTAATGCCCAGTTCCGGCCCGATCACATGGGCAATGCCCTGGCCCTCGTCATTGACATCGAACAATTTGATGCCATGCGTCTTGCTGCCGGCGCGAAGTTCGGCGAGCAGCGACGCGCTCCAGCTCGCGTGGCCGCCGCTTCGTCCAGGCTCGGTCGACACCACGTGGTCGGCGACACAGAAGGTCATTTCCGGATTGCGCACCGGCAGACCGCGCGCGGCGAGCAGCCGGAACTCGGGGCTGTGCATGTCGGTGAAAAAATGGCGATCGACGTGCAGCAGCGCTACGCCCGGGGCGAGCTCGGCCACGACATGGCGGGCCCAGAGCTTGTCGAACAGTGTGCTAGCAGCCATCGTGGCCTTAGAGTTCATTACAAAATGAAGGGACGCGTCCCCTCATACCCCAGATATCGGCCATTTCGATAATCATGAAATGGTCTCTTATACGCGGCGAGTTAAATCGCGCCCCCCGTTGTTGCATAGCCGCGATATGGCGCGGACGAAAAACCGTCCGCGCGGATTGCCGATTGCGCACGAATGAAAAAGCCATCCGTGCGCAATCGGCAATCTCGTATAAAAATTCCACGCCACCCTTGCCTTTAACAGTAACCGCGTTTTATGTACGGATGGCCTTTATCCGTACATAAAACGCGGTTGGCGCGCGCCGCGCGCAACTCTGCTCGTTCCATGCGGCAGTATTTAAGACGCAGCATTTAGAATCCGGCAAAGTCATGGCTCGGCGTATTTCTTTTCGAAAGCCCATATTTCCGGAAAACCCACGAGCCGGTGCATTTCGTCGATGTCGAACATCGGTATCCCGGCGCCGATCAGGCTGCCATGCTCGCGCAGCTGGGCGCAAACCGCCTTCATCGACGCACAGGCCGCGGCAAACAGCGCGGATGGGTAAATGGCGATGTCGTAGCCGTAGCGCTTCAATTTCTCGGAAGACAGCATGGGCGATTTGCCACCCGGCACCAGGTTCGCAAACAGCCGCGCGTCGATTTCCTCGCCGATGCGCCGGAACTCGTCTTCGGATTCCGGTGCCTCGATGAAAACCACATCTGCGCCGGCTTGCGCGAACGCCTTTCCCCGCGCAATTGCCGCGTCCAGCCCCTCGCTCGCGCGGCAATCGGTGCGCGCGATGATCAGGGTCGAATCCGATCGGCGCGAATTGACCGCAACCTCGATTTTGCGCAGCATGTCCGCCAGAGGAATCACGCGCTTGCCCGGCGTATGTCCGCACTTTTTCGGCATTTCCTGGTCTTCCATCTGGATTCCCTGCACACCCGCCTCCTCGTAGCCGCGCACCGTGTGCCGCACGTTGAGCAGCCCGCCGTAGCCGGTATCGGCGTCGGCAATCAGCGGTGTCCTGGTGCCTTGCGCGATCACCCGCGCGCGCCCGACCATGTCGCTGTAGGTGGCGAGACCGGCGTCCGCCAGTCCCAGATGCGATACCGAAATGCCGTAGCCGGTCATGTACAGGGCATTGAAGCCCATGTCATCGGCGATTCTTGCCGACAACATCTCGAACACGCCCGGGGCGAGTATGAACTCGCCGGTATCGAGCAGTTGTTTCAGGGTGGGGGCAGCGACCAAGGTGTGCTCCTGACGGTGGTTAAATTGCTGGTCGGATTGAAGCGGCAGGTGCCGATCGCCGGAACGAACAGCGGATGCACGGTGGCACACTCAAGGGTCCAGCAGCACCCCCGGATTGAGTATGCGCCGCGGATCGAGGGTGTTCTTCGCCGCATCGAGCGCGCGCGCAAACAGCTCGGGGCGCTGCCGGTCGTACCACTGGCGGTGGTCGCGCCCGAGCGCATGGTGATGCGTGATGGTTCCGCCGGCAGCGAGCATCGCGTCCGAGGCCGCGGCCTTGATCGCCCAGAACTGCTCCGGCAGCCTGGCCTTGTCGCCCAGTCCGTGCCAGGTGAAATAGGGTGCGGGTCCGTCCGGATACATATGGGTGAAACGCACGGTGCAGCTGCCCTCGCGCCCGGTGACTTCACGGATGGCTTTCAGGGTCGCGTCCTTCACCTTGCGCTCCAGTTCGAGGAAGCGGTCCCAGGTGATCGCGGTCTCCACGGTGTCGCGCATCACGCCGCGCGCGATCGCGTGCTCGCGCAGGTAGGGCCCGCGCACGAACTTGTCGCGCCAGTTGCCGGCCGCGCCCGAGCGCTGCGCGTCTTTCTGCTGCAGCGAGCCTTCGTCCCAGCTCCCGCCGTGATCGGCGCACAACTCCAGCGCGCGCCTCATCCAGTGATCCAACGGGTGGTCGCCCGACTCGAAGCCGAGCACCAGAATGTGGCTCGCCCCGTCGCCCGCCTCGGTAAATTTGGCTTCGTCCTTTTCGATCAGGCGCGCATTCGCCGGATACAGGCCGGACTGGGCGAGCGCGCGCGCCGCGCCCACCGCCTTCTCCCAATCGGCAAAGCGCACGGTGGTGGCGAGGCGAAATGTCGGCCGCCGGTGCAGCCGCACCCAGGCCTCGGTGATGATGCCCAGCGCGCCTTCGGAACCGAGGAACATGCGATCGGGGCTGGGCCCGGCGCCGGAGGCCGGCAGGCGGCGCGATTCGAGCGTGCCCGCGGGCGTGACCACGCGCAGCGATTCGATGTGGTCGTCGATCTGGGAATAGACGGTGGCGTAGTGGCCGGCGGCGCGCGTCGCGATCCATCCGCCGAGCGAAGAAAATTCCCAGGCCTGCAGATAAAAGCGCAGCGTCAGGCCCGAGGCTGTCTCTTATACACATCTCCGAGCCCACGAG
>JAENXP010000198.1 GCA_016649475.1 Burkholderiales bacterium
ATTCAGCACGACAGTGAAAGGGGAACGTCCATACCATCTCCCACGAACGAAGAACGTCTTAAAGATCAATCCAAACTGGAGTGGCGGTCACATGCCTAAGACAGCACTAATCACCGGTATCACCGGCCAGGACGGCGCCTACCTCGCCGAATTCCTGCTCGGAAAAGGGTACATGGTCCACGGCATCAAGCGCCGCACCTCGCTGATCAACACCGATCGCATCGATCACCTGTACCAGGATCCGCACGAAGCGAACCGCCGCTTCATACTCCACCACGGCGACCTTACCGACTCCTCCAACCTGGTGCGCATCATCCAGCAGACCCAGCCGGATGAGATCTACAATCTTGCCGCGCAAAGCCATGTCGCGGTCTCTTTCGAGGAACCCGAATACACCGCCAATTCCGATGCGCTGGGGTCGCTGCGCCTGCTCGAGGCCATCCGCATCCTCGGCATGGAAAAGAAGACACGCTTCTACCAGGCTTCCACCTCCGAGCTCTACGGGCTGGTGCAGGAAACGCCGCAGAAGGAAACCACGCCTTTTTATCCGCGCAGCCCCTACGGTGTTGCCAAACTCTACGCCTACTGGATCACGGTGAACTATCGCGAGGCGTACGGTATCTATGCCTGCAACGGCATCCTGTTCAACCATGAGTCACCGCTGCGCGGCGAGACTTTCGTCACGCGCAAGATCACGCGTGCGCTCGCGCGCATCAAGCTCGGGTTGCAGGACTGCCTCTACCTCGGCAATTTCAATGCCAAGCGCGACTGGGGGCATGCGCGCGATTTCGTCGAGGCCATGTGGCTGATGCTGCAGCAGCCGCAGCCGGAGGATTTCGTCATAGCGACGGGCGAACAGCACAGCGTGCGCGAATTCGTGGATGCTGCCGCGGCCGAACTTGGCATGCCGCTGAGTTGGAAAGGGTCAGGCAAGGAGGAAAAAGGCTACGACCAGTCCGGGCGCTGCATAGTTGCCGTCGATCCGCGCTACTTCCGCCCGACTGAAGTGGATTCCCTGCTGGGCGATGCGTCCAAGGCCAAAGCCAGGCTTGGCTGGGTGCCCAAAGTGAAATTCGGCGAACTCGTTACCGAGATGGTGCGCGAAGATTTGCGTTCGGCCGAGCGTGACGCGCTGGTGAAAAGCCACGGCCACAAGACTTTCAACCGCAACGAGTAATGGACAAAAAGGCGAAAATCTATGTCGCCGGCCACAGCGGCCTGGCCGGATCCGCCTTGGTCAGGCAATTGCGGCAAAGAGGCTATGGCAACCTGCTGTTGCGCACCCACGCCGAACTGGAACTCGCTGATCAGGCCGCGGTACGTGGTTTGTTCGAGCGCGAGAAACCCGACTACGTGTTTCTCGCGGCGGCCAAAGTCGGGGGCATCGTCGCCAACAACAGCTATCCGGCTGAATTTATCCATGGCAATCTGGCGGTGCAGACCAATGTGCTGCACGAATCCTGGCGCGCGGGCGTGCAGCGGCTGCTGTTCCTGGGGTCTTCCTGCATTTATCCGCGCGACTGTCCGCAACCGATCAAGGAAGAATACCTGTTGACCGGTCCGCTAGAGCCGACCAACCGGCCCTATGCCATCGCCAAGATCGCCGGAATCGAGATGTGCTGGTCCTATAACCGGCAGTACGGCACCAGCTTTCTCGCGGCAATGCCGACCAATCTTTACGGTCCGGGTGACAGCTACGATTTGAACAATTCCCATGTGCTGCCGGCGCTGATCCGGAAAATGCACGAGGCGATGAAGGGCGGCTCCGAGGAAGTAGTCATCTGGGGCACGGGCGCACCGCTGCGCGAGTTCCTCTACAGCGAGGACATGGCCGAGGCCTGCGTCTATCTGCTCGAGCTTGCGCCGGCGCAATTCGCGCAACTGGTCACGGACGCTCATCCGCCGCTGGTGAACATCGGCTACGGCGAGGATCTGAGCATCGCGGAACTGGCGCGCGCGGTGGCGAGCGTGGTCGGCTTTCGCGGGCGCCTGCGCTTCGATACCTCCAAGCCGGACGGCACGCCGCGCAAGCTGCTCGACTCGGCCCGGATCAACGCTCTGGGATGGAAGCCGCGTACGCGCATGGAGGCCGGAATCGCGCTGGCTTATCGGGATTTTCTCGGGCGCTATCCAGGCTGAGGCTGGCATCGGCTCGATGCGGTTCAGGCGCCGGGTGCGCTTTCCCGCAACTCGGCGCGTTGTTGCCGGTCGGACATTTGCTGGTGCGTGGCGATATAAATACCACTCACCATGATCACGGCGATCCCGATCAGCGACCAGAAATCGGGAAAATGGCCGAACACCAGATAGCCCATCACCGTCACCCAGATCAGTTGCGTATAGCTGAACGGCGCGAGCCTGGACGCCGGCGCATAGTCATAGGCCTTGATCAGCACCAGGTGGCTCAAGCCGCCGATTATGCCGATCACGACGAACAGCAGGCCATGGTACAGATTTTGCGGCCAGATCCAGACATAGGGCAGGGTAAGCGACATCATCACGGTGCCGACCAGGCCGGAATAGAAAATCGAGACATAGGGGCTCTCCAGGTTCGCGAGCTTGCGCGTCAATATCTGATAGCAGGCGAAGCAGGCCGCGCAGCATAGCGGCAGCACCGAAGCCCAGGTGAACACGCCCCCGCCCGGGCGGACGATGATCAGCACGCCGGCGAATCCGCCGGCCACGGCGAGCCAACGCGCGGTGTCCACATTTTCCTTCAGAAAGAACGCGCCCATCAGCGTGACCAGCACCGGGGCGATGAAGGTGATCGACGAGGTCTCGGCCAGCGGCATCTGGCTGATCGCGAAGACGAAGAACAGGGTCGAGCCGGCGAGCAGCAGGCCGCGCGCGAGTTGCAGGCCCAGACGCTTGGTGCGCACCAAACCCATGCCCAGGCGCGGACCGAGGGCGACGACCACCAGGACCACGTGAAAGAAATAGCGCGCCCAGACGATGGCCGGCACCGGATAATAACGCGACAGATACTTGGAAATGGTGTCCATGACGACGAACATCGCGACCGCCGTCATGATCATCAATGGGCCGCGCGGGCTGTGCGTATGCGCGATATGGCCTGCGCTCATTGCCGCAGGGGTGGGAGTGTATTGTTCACAGCGGGCGGATTATAGCCGTGTGCGGGTCAGCCTGCTCGCAAAAGTCGAATAGCGGTTCGCTGTGCGAGGCCCGCCCTCGGACCGATCGGTCTTTGAATACTGCGGGGGTCGGGACGAGGGCGCCCCTCCTGCGCGACTCAGGATTGCGACAGCGACAGCGCCGCGCGCCCGGCGAAGTGCGCACCGGCGCCCAACATCTCCTCGATGCGCAGCGCCTCGTTCCACTTGACCATGCGTTCGCCGCGCGCGAACGATCCGACCTTGAGCTGCCCGGCATCCCAGCCGGTGGCGAGGTGCACGATGCTCAGATCCTCGGTTTCGCCTGAACGCGCCGAAACGATGCAGCCCCAGCCCGCGGCTTTGGCCAGATCGAGCGCTGCACGCGTCTCAGTTACCGTGCCGCACTGATTGGGTTTGAGCAGCACCGCGTTGCAGGCCCGGTCGGCGATCGCCGCCTGCACGCGTGCTGCGCTGGTGGTCAGATAATCGTCGCCTATGATCTGCACCCGCTGACCGGCCGCGGCGGTGAAGCGCATCATGCCCTCGCGATCGTCCTCGGCCAGCGGGTCCTCGACCGAGATGATGGGATAGCGCGCCAGCCATCCGAGCACCAGTTCGCACATGCCGTCGCTGTCCAGGCTCTTGCTGTCCAGGCCGAGGCGGTAGAGGCCGCCGCTGCCGAACTCCGAGGCCGCGATGTCGAGCGAGATCGCGACCTCGTCGCCGGGCACGAATCCGGCGCGGGCGATCGCGCGCACCAGTGTTTCTATCGCCTCCTCGTTGCTGGCGAATTCCGGCCACCAGCCACCTTCATCGGCAACCCCGCGCAGCTTGCCGGCGTCGCGCATGAGCTCACCCGCCGCGTGATACACGCGCGCTGTCATCTCCAGTGCCTCGTCGAAGCTGGTTGCTGCGAGCGCCATCACCATCAGGTCCTGAATGTCGATGCGCCGGCCGGCATGCGCACCGCCGCCGAATATCTGGATTTCGGGCAGCGGCAGGCGCACCGGCCTTCCCTGCGCTAGGTAGCGGAACAAAGGCAAACCCTGTGCGCTCGCGGCCGCGTGCAGCGTGGCCAGCGATACGGCGACAGTGGCGTTCGCGCCCAGCCGCGCCTTGTTGGCCGTGCCATCAAGCGCGATCAGCGCGCGGTCGATGTCTT
Source organism: Burkholderiales bacterium (assembly GCA_016649475.1). Lineage (GTDB taxonomy): Bacteria > Pseudomonadota > Gammaproteobacteria > Burkholderiales > SG8-39 > 2-12-FULL-64-23. Next base: position 4,276 of record JAENXP010000198.1, read on the forward strand.
CCTGCCTGCAGGCGTCCATGCCGGCGAGGGCGGCCGCAATGGCGCCGTTGACATTGGCGACCGCGGCCTTGACCCCGAGGCCGTCGGCGTCGCGCAGATCGACGGCCTCGTGCGCGCCACGCGAGGCGCCGGCGGGCGCGATGGCGCGGCCGCACGCGCCGCAGGCGAGTTCGACTTCGGCCTCCACCGTGGCGCGGCCGCGCGAGTCCCACACCCTGCGGCCCGTATCCTGCGTATGGCGGTGTCCGTCATTCAAGCTCCTTTGAGTTCGCTGTTCCATGCATCGCGCATGCTTGCCAGCCGGTCGGCCGGGCGCAGTAGAAAAGTGCGCGCCACGCGGCGCACGCGTTCCTTGTCGTCATCATCGGTGAGGTACTCCGCCGGGGACTTGCCGTCCACGCGCCCGAGGAACAGGCCGGGCAGCAACTGCGCCACGCGCGCCTCGATCACCGCGCGCGGTTCCCAGTCGACGCGCGCAAGGTAGGTCGTGGCGAGCGCGTCATAGCAGGCGAGATAGCGCTCGCGCCATTGGGGCCGCCACAGGCATTTCAACAGCATATGGTTGAGGCAGAAGGCGAGGTCGAAAGCCGGGTCGCCGTACCAGGCGCATTCGGCGTCGAGCAGGATGGGGCCGTGCGCCGCCACCAGGATATTTTTCGGGCTGAGATCGCCATGGACCAGGGCGAGCTTGGTGCGCGCGGTGGTTTCGGCGAGTTCGTAGAGCCGCGCAGCGCAGTCCGGATGGCTTTCGGCGGTGGCAAGCAGATACGGCTCCAAACGGATCTGGTGGAATACGTGATCGTTGGCAAAGCGCTGCGCGACGTCGGCCCGATTTGCCGTCCCGGCGTGGATGGCTGCGATCACGCGCGCCACCGCCGCTGCGGTTTCGATGCGGATGCCGCCGTCACGCAACTCGTTCTTCCACACAGGGTGGGCGGCAGGGTCCAGGTATTCCATGGCGAAGGCACCCGCTTGCTCGTCCTCGCCGAGGATGCGCGGTGCGGACCGCGGCGCCAGCGTGTCCGCCAGGCGCAGCCACTCGACTTCGGCATGGTTGCGCTCCACCGGGGCGCGCCAGTCGGCCGCGACCTTGAGCTTCGCCAGCGCGCGCTTGAAACAAAAAGAAACATCAGGAGTACGCGCGCTCAGGACTATGCGCAGGATGTCGGAGGACACTCCGCCGGCGAGCGTGTCGGCGCTGAACGTTTCGCCCGGGCGCAGCAGCCCCATGCGCTCCAGCGCGATTCTCAAGTCCTGTTGCGGGTCTTGGGTCATCGACTATGGCTAAGAGTTCATTTCAAAATGAGGGGATACGCCCAGAAGGTCTCGATCCCCCTTGAGGGGAAAGTCCCCTCGGGGGACATCCCCTCATACTCCCTTATATTGGCCA
>JAENXP010000755.1 GCA_016649475.1 Burkholderiales bacterium
AACCCGGCCAAGGCGGCCGAACTGATCGCCGAGCACAAGGTCACCTACGCCTGCGGCTCGACACCGTTTTTGACCGACCTGGTCAATGTCCCGGATGTCGACAGGCTGAACCTTGACAGATTTCGGATGTTCTTGACGTCCGGCGCGCCGATACAGCGAGCCGGCGTCGAGGAAGCCCGCGCCGTTCTCGGTGTCTCGGTCGTGACCGGATGGGGCATGACCGAGCTTATTCAGGGTACCGCGACCTTGCCCTCCGACAATTCCGACGGTCCGATTACCGACGGCACGGTTTTTGCGGGCGGTGAGGTCCGCGTCGTCGATGACGATCGCCGCGTGCTGCCGCCGGGCGAGGAGGGCAGCCTGCAGTATCGCGGTTCGACCATTTTTGTCGGCTATTTCAAGCGCCCCGACCTCTACGACATGGGCGAGGAGGGTTGGTTTGATACCGGTGATATCGCGCGGTTGGACGAGCGCGGACATATTCGCATCGTCGGCCGCAGCAAGGACATCATCATTCGTGGCGGCGAGAACATCCCGGTCTTTGAGGTCGAAAACCTGATTTACGAGATGCCGCAGGTGAAAGACGTCGCGCTTGTCGCCATGCCGGACTCCCGCCTCGGCGAAAGGTGTTGTGCCTTTGTGACGCTGCAACCGGGCTGCAATCTGGAATTAGCAGACATGATCTCGTTTCTGGAAAAGCAGAACCTGGCGCGTCAGTACCTGCCGGAGAGACTGGAAACCCTCGTTGAGATGCCGCGAACGCCAACCGGCAAAATCCAGAAATTCGTGCTCCGCGACATAGCAGCGTTCCAGAGCAGTGATTGACCGGCCCGGTATGTTGACACCGTCAATCGGGTGGCGGATGGAGTGCCCAGGGCAATGAATGAATGCTCATTCGCCGTCAGGCATGGTCCGAGAAAGGGAAAAGCCGTGCAGAATTATTCCAGCCGCGCCCTTGATGTGAAGAGCCTGGTCACCGACGAAGCGCTGGTGCGCGAAAGGCGCGCGCAGATCGTCGCCGGGGCGGTCAAGCTGTTCTCCGAAAAAGGCTATGATCAAACGACGGTCCAGCAAGTCGCAAAAAAAGCCGGTGTCAGCACCGGGCTGATCTATCAATATGTGCACGACAAGGAAGATCTGCTGCTGTTGTCGATCCTTGATGTCGTCGATTCCTATGCCCGCGAAATCCCCGCCGCGCTGGAGGGAGTGGAGCAGCCCCTGGACCGGTGTTGCGCCGCTTTTGCCGCCTATTGCCGGGTTGTCGATGCCCGCCGCGACGCGACATTGCTTGCCTATCGATCGACAAATTCGCTGCCACCGAAACGTCAGCAACTGATCAAGGACGCCGAGCTTGAAACAAACGAGTTGATCGGCGCCTGTATCCAGGACTGCGTCAACCAGGGGCTGTTCCGGGATGTCGACATTGGCTTGGCGACCTATCAACTGGTCATGTACGCCCATGCCTGGGCGTTAAAGCATTGGCATTTCGTCAAGCGCATCGATCTGGAGGTCTATATTTCACGCGGCCTCGACCTGTTCCTGCATGGCCTGTTGACCGACAAGGGCCGTGAGCAACTGCAACGGCAGACCACGGGCAGCGGGAAAACTGTGCTCCCACGCAAGCGCTAGGGAAATTTCACGTCGCTCGAAGGATTGCCACGCGGTTTTCCTCGCGATAGGCGACCGGCAGTATTAGGCGTGCGGCTTTCCAGGCCCGGTTGAGTTTGGGGAAAAGGCAATGATAGCTTAAGCGCTGGTCTCCTCGCCCGGCAGCAAGCCAATCATGACTTTGACGGGCGGACTTAAAACGGAATTTGGCATGTCTCAGATCGACGACGAAACAC
>JAENXP010000559.1 GCA_016649475.1 Burkholderiales bacterium
GTACAGGACGCGCGTACCCGCCGCGTTCATCGTCGGGGAGCAGGCGCCGACGGTGTTGCAGCGGCCCCAGTCCGGGACGGTAGATGCGGCGGGGCGAATTCTTGTTACCGATGCCAGCCGCCAGGCAGTCTTTGTGTTCGACCCGGTCGCGGGCGAGCTGCTGGTGTGGGACAAGGCAGACGGGCTTGCCAATTTTATTGCCCCGATTGGAATCGCGGCCGGTGCGCATGGCCAGATTCTGGTTGCCGACGCGCAACTCGGCGTAGTCGCGCGCCTCGATTCCCGCGGAAATCCCGGACCCGCCATCGGGCGCGGCGTGCTCAAGCGGCCTACCGGCCTGGCATACGATGCGGCGCGCGGGCGCATATTCGTCGCTGATACCTACATGCACGACGTCAAAGTCTTCGACGACGACGGGCAGCTGCTGAAGGTGATCGGTCGCCACGGGGACGGCGCCGGCGAGTTCAATTACCCGACCTTCCTCGCCTTCGCGCGCGGGGAGTTGTACGTTTCGGATACCATGAACAGCCGGATTCAAATATTCGCCGATGGCGGCGACCGCTGGCGGTCGAGTTTCGGCTCTCGCGGGATGTTCGTGGGCAACCTGGTGCGGCCCAAGGGTGTGGCCGTGGACAGCGACGGCAACATCTATGTGGTGGAGTCCTATTACGACCACCTGCTCGTATTCAACCGCGACGGCGACTTTCTGATGGCGATCGGCGGACTCGGGAAGGAAACGGGCAAATTCTATCTGCCGGCGGGCGCATGGGTGGACAGTCGCAATCGCGTATTCGTCGGCGACATGTTCAACGGCCGCGTGGTGGTTTTTCAATATCTTGAAACGGGCGGCGACGGTGGATAGGCTGCGCTGCGTACTGTTTGCGGCCTGCGCTGCCGCCGCTTTCGCGACGGCGGGCGCCGCCAGCGCTGCGCGCGTCGCGGATGTGCGCAACACCAAGCACAATCTGTCGGTGGACGGCTCAGGCACGGTAAAGGCGGTTTCCGAGACGCAGGTATGCGTGTTCTGCCATACCCCCCACGCCGCGACCGCAGGGGTAACCCCGCTGTGGAACCGTGCCTTATCGAATGCGACGTATATCCCTTACACGTCCTCCTCGCTGGACGCCGAGGCGATTCAGGGCTCGCTCGAGCAGCCTGGCGGAAGTTCCAAGCTGTGCCTGTCCTGCCACGACGGCACGCTGGCGATCGGCAACGTCAACGTGCTCGGCGGGCAAGGTTCGCCTACGACCCCGGGGTCGATATCTATTCCGATGACGGGTACCGGCGCAGGCGGGGTGATGCCCGGCGGCGCAGGCGCGACGACCGGTTTCACGCGCAATCTTGGCGTAGATCTGACCAACGACCATCCGATTTCGGTCAATTACACCAGTGCCCTTGCCACGCGCGACGGCGAACTGCGCGTGGTCGACGCCAACCAGAAGTGGCCGCCCGGCGGCGGCGCGGTCATCGGCATACGCGCGCCCGGATTGCGCCCCGCAGTGCCGCTGGAGGCGAGCGGTCCCGGCGGCGTGGGCCAGGTGCAATGCGGCACCTGCCACGATCCGCATTTGCGCGAAACCGACACGACACGGGGCAACCAGAAATTCCTGCGCCAGAATCGCTTTCAGCAAGCGCTTCCCACCACCACTCACGACGTGGTGAACGACATCATATGCCTTGCCTGCCACGACAAGAATCTGGGCAACGGCGCCTGGGCGTACTCGGCGCATGCCAACCCGCTTGTGGCCACGCAGACGTACCAGGCGGCGCCCGCAGCGCAGCGCGATTTTCCGGCCAACCTGCCGGTATGGAAGGCGGCCTGCCTGAACTGCCACGACACGCATACAGTGCAGGGGGCACGCCGCTTGTTGCGCGAAGGCAATGACAGCGTGGCCATCCCGAAGTCCGGCGGCAGCGCGGCGCTGGAGCAGACCTGCTATCAGTGTCATACCGATAGCGCATCGAGCATCGTCACGCCGAGCACGGCGGTGCCCAATATCAGGAATGATTTCCTGTTGCCGCGGCGGATGCCGATCGTTTCGAGCGACCAGCCGGCCGGCAGCGAAATCCACGATATCGGAGGCAATTTCCGGGATGGTTTCGTTGACTGCGCGAATGCGGCGAACCGGTGCGGCGCGGACATGCTCGAATCCCGCGCCAATCTCGGCGTGGCTAACATCAATAACCGCCATGTCGAGTGCTCGGACTGCCATAACCCGCACCGGGTGGTGAAATTCCGTTCCGTCGTGGGCAATCCGCCCGGCAACCTGTCCGGCGCACCGGACGCTGCGGGCACTCACGTGCATACCGACACAGTCGGCTATACCCACACCAATATCGCCTCTGGCGTGCTGCGTGGCAGCTGGGGCGTACAGCCGATTTATGGAAGCGCCTCGTTTCAAAGCCTGCCGTCCAGTTATCTGGTCAAGCGCGGCGATCCAGGCACGAGCGCGGACACCAGCGCCGGCGCGACATATGTAACCCGCGAGTACCAAATCTGTCTGAAGTGCCACTCGGACTATGGCTTTAGCGACAACAACAGCTATCCGGCCGGCAACCGACCCAGCGTCGGCTATCCCGGCGGTACGCCCTTCAACACCAATAATCTTGCGCAGTACACCA
>JAENXP010000644.1 GCA_016649475.1 Burkholderiales bacterium
GCCCAGAACGCGGGGTGCACCTCGGCGGCGAATTGTCCCAGCAGCGCCGTTAGCACCAGCCCGGTTACGATTGCGATCCCGCCCACGGTGGGGGTGGCGCCGGCGTGATGCTTGCGGTGGCCCTCTGGGTGATCGATCAGCCCCCAGCGCTCCGCTCTGGGCAGGAGAAAGCGGATCAGGCCCAGCGTCAAGCCGAAGCCCAGTACGGGGGCGAGCAGCGCCGCGGTGTTCATGCCGACCCCGCTTTTTTTGCGCCGATGCGGCTTTCGGTGCCCGCGAGCAGGCGCCCGATGTTTTCCTTGTGCCGGTAGATCAGCAGCGCCGCCAGTGCGGCCACGGCCGGCAGCAGCGGGCTCGCAGTGCCGAACAGCCACGCGGTGTAGAGCGGCGCGAACACCGCGGCTATGATGGATGCGAGCGAGACCATGCGGAAGAACAGCATGATCACCAGCCAGCTTGCCAGCGTCGCCAGGCCCAGCCAGATGTCGATTGCACACAGGATGCCCAGCGCGGTGGCCACCCCCTTGCCGCCCTTGAAGCCGAAAAACACCGGATACACGTGGCCGAGGAACACCGCCAGCGCCACCAGCGCGATGCCGCTCGCGTCCACGCCGTAGCCGGCGGCGAAATGTTTCGCCAGGAGCACTGCCAGCGCGCCCTTGCCGGTGTCACCGGCGAGCGTCAGCGCGGCGGCGAGCTTTCTGCCGGTGCGCAGCACGTTGGTCGCCCCCGGATTGCCGGAGCCGTAGCTGTGCGGGTCGGGCAGGCCGAACGCCCGGCTCACGATCACGGCGAAGGAGAGCGAGCCGATGAGATAAGCTGCGATAGTGAAGACGATGGTCGGCATCTAAGGGCCTGTTAGAATGTGCTGCCCATTTTACGCGGGAATCGAATCCCGTCCCAACTCGCTATCCCATCTGCTCCGACATGGACATCATATTCCTGCGTGAAATCAGGCTGGACGCGCGCATCGGCATCTACAAGCGCGAAAAGACCATTACCCAGACGGTGGAGCTGGACCTGGAGATCGCGCTGCCCGACGATCGCGTGTTCAAAAGCGGCAAGGTCGCCGACACCATTGATTACGCCGTCGTGATCGAGCGCATCCGCGCGGTCCTGGTCGAACAGCACTACGGCCTCGTCGAGAACCTGGCCGAGCACGTGGCGCAAATCCTGCTCGGTGAATTCCATTCGCCCTGGGTGCGCGTCAGCATCGCCAAAGTCGGCGCCCAGCGCAGCGCGCGGCGCGTAGGTGTGGTGATCGAGCGCGGCAAGAAGTAGGGGCGGGATAAGGCGCGACCGGAAAGCCACGGTTTTGTAGGAGCGAGCTTGTGCCCCGAAGGTCTCGATCCCCCTTGAGGGGAAAATCCCCTTGGGGGACTCGCGAATGTTATCTAAGGCGAAGGCTCTATTCGCGAGCAAGCTCGCTCCTACAGCGGCAATACGGTGGTGCTGCGGCCCAATAATGCTCAATTTTCCAACGCCACTTCGACGCTCTTTGCGCCCAGCAGCCGCAGCAATACTTCCGGAGCTATGCCCACCAGGTAACCGCGCCGGCCGCCGTTGATGTAAATCCTGTCCAGTGCGAGCACGCTTTTCTCCACGTAGACCGGCATAGCTTTTCTGGTGCCGAAGGGCGAGGTGCCGCCGACCAGATAGCCGGAATGGCGGTTGGCGGCCTCGGGTGTGCACGGCTCGACTTTCTTCACGCCGATTTGCCGCGCCAGGTTCTTGGTCGAGACCTTGCGGTCGCCATGCATCAGCACGATCAAGGCCCGCTTCGCCTCGTCTTCCATCACCAGCGTCTTCACCACTGCGTGCTCGGGCACGCCCAGCTCGCGCGCCGACGCCGCCGTGCCGCCGTGCTCCTCGTAGGCGTAGACGTGCTCGGTATAGACGACGCCGTGCTTTTTCAGCACTGCCGTCGCCGGCGTTTCGGAGACATGTTCTTTCTTTCCCATGGGTATTTCCTGCGGTGAGGTTCTGACATGCGCGGCGACTCGAACCGCGTTTCCGCTTGTTGCAGCGTTGCGCTGTTGCGCGGACGAGAAACCGTCCGCGCGGATCGTCGCTTGCGCACGGATGAAAAGCGTATCCGTGCGCAAGCGACGATCTTGTATAAAAACCCCACACTGCCCTTGTTGTTAACAATAACCGTGTTTTGGTGCGGATATGTTTTTCATCCGTACCAAAAACACGGTTGGCGCGCGCAGCGCGCAACTCTTTCGGTGAC
>JAENXP010000541.1 GCA_016649475.1 Burkholderiales bacterium
GGCTTTCGTGATATCGAAACCCGCCAGGGCCGCGGCTATGAAAAGTTGCGCGATCACGCTCTTGGTGGCAGGCACCGCCAGCTCGGGTCCACAGCCAAGCCGAATCACGTGGTGAGCAGGTTTCAACAGATGCGTATTGGCAATCCCCGCCTCGGTAATCGCCACCACCAGCGCACCTCGCGCACGCAGCCACTCAGCGCCGGCGGCAATGTCAGTGGATTGGCCGGAATAGGAAAACGCGTAAGTGACGGCGTCGCGCCAGTCGGCCTCGGGCAGTGTCTGCGTTGCCAGCCAAGGACGGAACTCAATAGGTTGGCGCCCGGATTGCAGTGAAAACAAGTATGAGGCGAAGGTGCATACGTTGCCCGAACTCCCCCTACCAAGCAGCACCGCGGTCGGGCGCTCAGCCACCAGGCGGCGAACGGCGTCGGCTTCGCGTTGCCACCTTGTGGCCTCAAAGCGAAGCACCTGGGGTGCTTGGCGGGCTTCCTTGGCCATTGTGCTATTCGACATGTGAATTGTCCTTCGTTGTGTAGGGGTGCGTCGGCAGCGCCTGCCAGTAGAACTCACTGGGCACGTTGTCATGCAAATGGTTGGCAATGCGCGCGCGCATGCCGCTGTCGTCGCCAAACAAGGGCGTAACCTGAGTGGCATAGTGTCGCAACAGCGTCATCTTGGCGTCGACGTCGACCGGCATCACCAAACGCTGTGTGGGCGACAAGTGCAGCCGCGCTAGCGCCTTCGGCGGATCGTCTTGATCGCCGCCCCCGACGCGCCGATCGACCACGTAAGGGAAGTCTTCGTAGAACAACAGCTCCGCGCCGGCATTGGTGGCGGCCATTCGCACCGCCACTTGGGCGGCGATTTGGTGGTCCACGTGATGCCCGATACCCATCGGAGAGAGCAAGAGAATGCGTCCGAGGCCCAAACACAAGCGGCACAACACCAGGTACAACTCCTCAATGTGTGCCAGGTCGTCGACTCGGGGCGCTACCCAGCGCTCACGTGCGTTGCGGTAGATCAGTCGGCCGGTCAACGGGCTTCTGCGATAGATGCCATCGGCAAAACTGAGGTGGGCGAAGGCGGTGTCCACCGAGTGCATAGCGGCAATGTCTTCGCGTCGGCGGGTGCGCGAGCTCGCATGGCCTCGGCGGCTTGAGAGCTTGGTCCTGCCATCAGCTTTGACGACGCGTATGCTGCCGCAACAGATGCTCACCACCAAGGTCGAGACGCGCCCACGCAGGGCGTGCAGCAAACCGCCGCAACTCAGGGCCGCGTCGTCCAGATGGGGCGACAGGATCACCACTCGTTCGAAATCGTTCCATTCGAAACGCTCCAGCAAGGGCAGTGTCTTCATGCGCAGGCCGGCAACAAGTTGCCATAGGTTGCCAGGGCCTGATCCAGCATGCGCCCTGCCACCGACGCGTCGCCCACGAGCGGGTTGGCGGCGAGCGCGGCTACCAGCGCCTCGCGGCCACCGCCGGCGGCAGCACTCGCGGTAAGCCTTTGATAGTGCTCAAGCTGCGTAGCCAGACCGGCAAAAGAACCGGGCAACGCCGGCGCGGTCATGCGCTCAATCCCGGCGCGCGACACCCGCACGCGCGTCTCAATGACAGTGTCCGCTGCAAACGCCGCTGTGGCTCCTTGATTGGGCAGGTTTAGCACCAGTTCGTGCGCAGTGTCCGAGGCCAGCGCCCGGATGACTGTCACGGCAAGGTCGCCGAAACCGGCCGAACCGCGGTAAAAGCGCAACTGCGGCGTCGCGTTCTTTCCTTCTGCTTCGAAGTGCGCATAGTATTTGTCGAGCGAGGCCGCAACCACATCGCTGCGCGGCCCGACACGGCGTGCTTGGGCGACAAAGGCATCCGGGAAAAGATAGTACGGCAGGTAGGAGTTTGGCCAATAGCCCGGAGTTTCGCGGGCCATCGCCAGAGAGTATTCGAAGCGCAGCTTGTGCTCCTCGTCGAATTCATCAGGCGCCACCAGAGACCCTGCGAGTTCGCTCAGCGGCGCACCGTCAATCCAGATATCGCTGTACCAGGTTGCGTGATTGAGACCGTTGCAGCGAAACGCATAGAGTTCTTGACGGCCGAGCGCGTGGCAGATGGCCATCAGGTCTTCGTCGGACTGGTCACACATACCAATGACATTCACGCCACCCCGATTGACCAGGGCCTGGGTGACGATGTTGCTCGGGTTGGTGTAGTTCAGTAGCGTGGCCCGGGGTGCCAGTTTCTGCATCGCGACAGCTACCCGCAAGGCCTCCGGCACCGAACGCAGCGCAAAGAAGAAGCCTCCCGGCCCCACCGTTTCCTGGCCTGGAATACCGAATTCGAGTGGCAGGGTTTCATCGATTCGACGCGCTGCCAAACCGCCCGGCCGGGTTGAATTGAGAACCAGATCAGCCCCCTCTATCGCCGCCTCCAGCGTGTCGACCGCTTCCACCTTGAAGGCTCCGGCGCTTCTCGCCATGGCTGCGCTCAGGCGCGCAACGATAGCCAGGTGGACGGCGTCGGTGTCGTACAAGCGCACGGTGTCGAGCGGGAGTTCAGCGGCATGCGAAATCAAGGCTTGCAGCAAACCTGGGGTATAGGCGCTGCCGCCCCCCAGGACCGTCAGGGTTTTCACAGGCTTTCCTTGGCCAAATCACTCATCAGACCGGGGGCTGTGACCAGTCCACCGATTTGGTTCAAAATCTTTCCGGCGGCGCTGGCGCCGAGTTGCACGACTGCTTCTGGATCCA
>JAENXP010000402.1 GCA_016649475.1 Burkholderiales bacterium
CCCGGACGTGCCCTGGAACGACATGATCATCTACGAAACGCATGTGCGCGGCTTCACCATGCGCAACCCGGATGTCCCGCCCGCAATGCGCGGCACCTACGCGGGCCTGGCCAGCGCTCCTTCGATCGACTACCTAAAGCGGCTGGGCGTCACCACAGTGGAACTGATGCCGGTGCACGCCTTTGTGGACGACCGCTACCTGATCGAACGCGGCCTCACCAACTTCTGGGGCTATAACACCATCGGCTATTTCGCTCCGGAGCGGCACTATTCGGCATCGGGGAAGGTGGCCGAATTCAAGACCATGGTGAAGACCCTGCATTCGGCCGGCCTGGAAGTCATACTCGACGTGGTCTACAACCACACCGCCGAAGGCAGCCACCTGGGGCCGACGCTGTCGTTTCGCGGCATAGACAACGCCTCCTACTACCGACGGACAGCGGAGAGCGGGCGCTACTACGCCGATTTCACCGGCTGTGGCAACACACTCAACATGGTGCACCCGCGCGTGCTGCAGATGATCATGGACTCCCTGCGCTACTGGGTCACCGAAATGCATGTCGACGGCTTCCGCTTCGACCTTGCTTCGGCGCTCGCGCGCGAGTTGCACGAAGTTGACCGGCTGGGCGCATTTTTCGACATCCTGCGCCAGGACCCGGTGCTGAGCACCGTGAAGCTCATCGCCGAGCCCTGGGATCTTGGAGAAGGCGGCTACCAGGTGGGCAATTTCCCGGTCGGCTGGTCCGAATGGAACGACAAGTACCGCGACACCATGCGCGCCTACTGGAAAGGCGACGGCGGGCTCATCGGCGAATTCGCCCAGCGCATCACCGGTTCGAGCGACCTGTATGGACACGGCGGCCGCCGCCCGCATGCGAGCATCAACTTCATCAGCGCCCACGACGGGTTCACGCTGAAGGATGTCGTTTCCTACAACGACAAGCACAACGATGCGAACCAGGAGGGCGGCCGCGACGGCCATGACAACAACCTGTCGTGGAATTGCGGCGTGGAAGGTCCCACGGACGACCCCGCGGTGCGCGCGCTGCGCGCGCGCCAGCAGCGCAATATGCTCGCCACGCTGCTGCTGTCGCAGGGTGTGCCGATGCTGCTCGCGGGAGATGAAATCGACCGCAGCCAGCAGGGCAACAACAACGCCTATTGCCAGGACAACGACATCTCCTGGATCGACTGGACACTGGACGAGGAAAAGAACAAGTTGCTCGCGTTCACGCAGCGCGTCATTGCCCTGCGCCGCGCGCACCCGGTGTTCCGGCGGCGCGATTTCTACAAAGGACATCCGGTACGCGGCCTGGGGGTCAAGGACATCGTCTGGCTGCGGCCCGAGGGCGGCGAAATGACCGACGACGAGTGGAGCCAGCACTTCGCCCGCTGCCTCGGCGTGTACCTGGCGGGCGAAGCGCTGACCGAAACCGATGAGCGCGGCCGACCGGTGCGCGACCGCAATTTCCTGGTGCTGTTCAGCGCGCATCACGAACCGATCCCGTTCAAGCTGCCGGAGTACGCCGGCGCCCGCTGGCGCGCGATACTGGACACCGCGTTCGAGGACGGGCTCGCAGTAGACGGGCTGTTCGATGCCGGCGCCGAGTACGAACTTCAGGGCCGCTCGCTCGTGCTGCTGCAGCAGGTGGGCGCTTGATGCGCGCTGCGGCGCACGGCGCGCCCGGGGTACGGTGCGCACGATGCAAGCGCGACACCCCTTCAAAGCAGGAGATGCCGAGGTGAAAAACCGCCATGCGATGCCCTTCGGGGCCGAAGTTCTGGGCCAGGGCGGGACGCGCTTTCGCCTCTGGGCGCCCGGCGCGAAACAGTTGACGCTAGAGCTCGGCGCCGGTGCGGCGCAATCCAGCGCAAGCATGACGGCGCTGGACCAGGGCTGGTTCGAGGCTGTCGTGCCCGACGCGCCTGCGGGCACGCGCTACGCGTATCGCGCAGCCGACACGCGCTTTGCGGATCCGGCCTCGCGCTACAACCCCGACGACGTGCACGCGGCGAGCATGGTGGTCGATCCGCTCGCCTTCGACTGGAAAGACGGCAGCTGGATTGGACGCCCGTGGGAAGAGGCGGTGATCTACGAATTGCACATCGGCACGTTTACGCCGGAGGGTACGTTCGCGGCGGCGATCGGCCGGCTGGATTACCTCGCCGGTCTTGGCGTGACCGCGCTGGAGGTCATGCCGGTGGCCGACTTCCCAGGTCAGCGCAACTGGGGTTACGACGGCGTGCTGCCGTTCGCGCCGGATGCAGCCTACGGCACCCCCGAGGACCTGAAGCGCCTCGTGGACGAGGCGCATCTGCGCGGGCTGATGGTGTTTCTCGATGTGGTGTACAACCATTTCGGGCCCGAGGGCAATTATCTCAACGCCTACGCGCCGCAATTTTTCAATGCCAAACACCACACGCCCTGGGGTGCGGCGATCAATTTCGACGCCGAGGGTTCGCGCAACGTGCGCGACTTCTTCGTGCACAACGCGCTCTACTGGGTCGAGGAATACCGCTTCGACGGGCTGCGGCTGGATGCGGTGCATGCGATCGCCGACGACTCGGAACCCGATATCGTGACCGAGATCGCGCGCGCGCTGCGGCAAGGGCCGGGTCGCGAGCGGCAGATCCATCTCATACTCGAGAACGACCGCAATCAGTCGCGCTATCTCGAACGCGACGCGGCTTGCCGGCCGCTTGCGGCGAGCGCGCAATGGAACGACGACATCCACCACGCGTTCCACATCCTGACCACGGGGGAGCGCGACGGCTACTATGAGGACTATGCCGCGCGGCCGCTGTGGTATCTCGGACGCACGCTCGCCGAAGGGTTCGCCTATCAGGGCGAGGCTTCGCCCCACCGCGACGGCGCCCTACGCGGGGAGCCCAGCGCCCACCTCCCGGCGGCGGCATTCGTCTCGTTTCTGCAGACGCACGACCAGGTCGGCAACCGCGCACTGGGCGAGCGCCTGTGCGCCATTGCCGAGCCGCAGGCGCTGCGCGCGGCAACGGTATGCCTGCTGCTTGCGCCCTCGCCGCCGCTCCTGTTCATGGGCGAGGAGTTCGCGGCGAGCACCCCGTTTCAATTCTTCTGCGATTTCGGTCCGGAACTCGCCGCGGCGGTGACACGCGGGCGGCGTCAGGAATTCGCGCGCTTCGCGCGTTTCAGCGATCCCGCTGCCCAGGCGGCAATCCCCGACCCGAACGACCCGCGCACTTTCGCCGCTTCCAAGCTGCGCTGGGACGAGATCGAGCGCGCGCCGCATAGCGAATCGCTGGCGCTGCACCGCGAACTGCTCGCGCTGCGCCATCGGGTGATCGTGCCGCGCCTCGCCGGAATGCGATCGGGCGGGGCTTTCCGCATCGAAGCAGGCGCAGTGCTGCGGGTGCAATGGACCCTGGGAGAAGGTTCAGTGCTGCATCTGGTCGCGAATTTCGCGGCGCGCGCGAGCGCCGCAGTGACGATGCCGCCCGGGGATGTCGTGTACGCGAGCCCGTCTCAGGGCGAAAGCCGCGCCAAGCCGCAGGAGCTTTCACCGTGGTTCGTAGCGTACACATTGGAGAGGGGGAGGGCATGAACAGTAAGCAGGG
>JAENXP010000311.1 GCA_016649475.1 Burkholderiales bacterium
CGATCACCTCTTCGCGCGTCGCCTCGGGCCGGCCGTACTGGATGTTGTAGTAAATGCTGTCGTTGAACAGCACTGTGTCCTGCGGCACGATGCCGATCGCCCCGCGCAGGCTCTCCTGCTGCAGCGCGCGGATGTCGCTGCCGTTGATGACGATGGCGCCGCGGCTGACGTCGTAAAAGCGGTACAGCAGCCGCGCCAGCGTGGATTTGCCGGCGCCCGAGTGCCCGACCACCGCGACCTTGCTGCCCGCGGGAACGTCGAACGACACGTCGAACAGGATCTGGCGCTTCGGGTCGTAGGAAAAATCGACGTGCTCGAAACGGATGGACGCGCTGCCCGCGGCCAGCCTGGCGGCGTCGGGCCGGTCCTGGATTTCGCGGTTCTGCTCCAGCAGGCGGAACATCCGGTCGGTGTCTATCAGGGCCTGCTTGATCTCGCGATAGACCATGCCGAGGAAATTGAGCGGGATATAGAGCTGTATCAACAGGCCGTTGATCAGCACCAGGTCGCCCAGGGTCAGCGTCTTCGCCACCACGCCCTTGGCCGCGAGTATCATCAGCAGGGTCACGGCGATCGCGATGACGAAACTCTGCCCGACGTTCAGCAGTCCGAGCGAGACTTCGTTCTTCACCGCGGCCGATTCGTACTTGCGCAGATTTTCGTCGTAGCGCTGCGCCTCGTACTCCTCGTTGTTGAAATACTTCACCGTCTCGTAGTTGATCAGGCTGTCGATGGCGCGGGTATTGGCCGCGGAGTCGAGCTCGTTCACCTGGCGGCGGATCTCCATGCGCCATTCGGTAACGCTGAACGTGAGAGAGATGTAGACCACGACCGCGGTGAAGGTGATGGCGGCGAAATGCCAGTCGAACCGGGTCAGCAGCACCACCGCCACCAGACTGAATTCCAGGATCACCGGAATGATGGAAAACAGCATGAAGGAAAGCAGGGTGGAAATGCCGCGCGTGCCGCGCTCGATATCGCGCGACACGCCGCCGGTCTCGCGTTCCAGGTGAAAGCGCAGGCTCAGGCTGTGCAGATGGCGGAACACGGTGAGCGCGACGCGGCGGATGGCGCGCTGGGTCACGCGCACGAACACCACATCGCGCAGCTCGGCGAAGAGCACGGTCGAGAGCCGCAGCGCACCATAGGCGACGAGCAATGCCAGCGGCAGCGCCAGCATCTGCTGATCCGGGGTGAGCGCGTCCACGATGGACTTCAGCACCAGCGGCACGCCGACGTTGGCGACCTTGGCCGAGGCGAGGAAGGTGAGCGCGATCAGCACCCGCCATTTGTATTCCCAGAGGTAGGGCAGCAGCATGCCGACCGCGCGCCATTCGTTGCGCCGCGCGCCGGGCGCGCGCGGCTCTGCGTCCAAGGGTAAAGCGGCGGCGCGGCGACCATGTGCCATGTAGTGATGGAAGTATTCAGGGTTGATTTGGATGCGGCAGCTAGCGGCGTGAATTCGCACGTAGCCGCGGCAGCAGCCGCATTTTCGCACATGGGACGCACATGCGCGCGCTCGCCGCCCAGGCTGAGACCACGGCCGCTTGACACGGAGCGCCGCAGTACCCATCCTTGAATCGTTCGCATCGAACCAGCCGCCCGGATAACCTCACCCGGCAGGATCCAATTGAGTAATCCAGGCGCAGCACGCAGCGCCGCAGAGGAGATTCAATCATGACCGGTTTTCTCGTCACCCTGCTTGCCCTGTTCCTGGTCCTCGCCTACCTGCGCGCGCGGGCATGGCTGTGGAGCGCGGGCGCTTTCCTGGCCTGGTTTGCCGCCCTGGCCGGAGGCTTTTCCATGACCGGCATCATCGCGCTTGCGCT
Source organism: Burkholderiales bacterium (assembly GCA_016649475.1). Taxonomy (GTDB): domain Bacteria; phylum Pseudomonadota; class Gammaproteobacteria; order Burkholderiales; family SG8-39; genus 2-12-FULL-64-23. Next base: position 1,830 of record JAENXP010000311.1, read on the forward strand.
AGTGTTCATCGCCCTCGCCCTGGTGCTCAATCCCGGCCGCCTGCGCCGGCAGCTGATCAGCGACCGCGTGCTGGCTTTGTACCGGCGCATCCTGCCGCCGATGTCGCAAACCGAGCGCGAGGCGATCGATGCCGGCACCGTGTGGTGGGATGCGGATCTGTTCTCCGGCACGCCGGACTGGAAACGCCTGCTCGCCTTTCCCAAGCCTGCACTGACTCCCGAGGAACAATCCTTCCTCGACAACGAAACCGAGCAACTGTGCGCGCTGGCGCGCGACTGGGAGAGCACGCAGATCCACCAGGACCTTTCCCCGGAGGCCTGGAAGTACGTCAAGGAGCAGGGCTTTCTCGGCATGATCATCCCGAAGAAATACGGCGGCAAGGAATTCTCGGCCACCCTGCACTCGCAAGTGATCCAAAAGCTGTCGACGCGCTCCAGCGCCGCGGCGGTATCGGTGATGGTGCCCAATTCGCTCGGTCCGGCGGAGCTGCTGATGCATTACGGTACCGAAGAGCAGAAAGACCATTACCTGCCGCGCCTTGCCCGGGGGCTGGAGATTCCGGCGTTCGCGCTCACCAACCCGCATGCGGGCTCGGATGCCGCCGCCATCCCCGATGTCGGCGTCGTCTGCAAGGGCATGTGGCAGGGCAAGGAAGTGCTGGGCATGCGCCTCACCTGGGACAAACGCTACATCACCCTCGGTCCGATATGCACCGTGCTCGGGCTTGCGTTCCGCCTGCACGACCCCGAGCACCTGCTCGGGGAGCAGGAGGACCTGGGCATCACCTGCGCCCTGGTGCCCGCCGACACCCCCGGGGTCAACATCGGCCGGCGCCATTTTCCCCTCAACGCCGTATTCCAGAACGGCCCCAATTCCGGCAAGGACGTGTTCATGCCGATCGACTGGATCATCGGCGGGCCGAAGATGGCCGGCCAGGGCTGGCGCATGCTGATGGAATGTCTCGCCGCGGGGCGCTCGATCTCGCTGCCTTCGTCGAATGTCGGCATGACCAAAGTCGCCGCGCGCGCCACCGGCGCCTACGCGCGCGTGCGCACCCAGTTCAAGACCGCGATCGGCAAGTTCGAAGGCATCGAGGAGCCGCTGGCGCGCATCGGCGGCAACCTCTACATGATGGACGCGGCGCGCATGATGACCGCGGGCGCGGTCGACCTGGGCGAGAAGCCTTCGGTGCCCTCGGCCATCGTCAAGTACCACGTCACCGAGCGCGCGCGCATCGCGATCAACGATGCGATGGACATACTCGGGGGCAAGGGCATCTGTCTCGGCCCCAACAATTTCATGGGCCGCGCCTACCAGCAGATCCCGGTGGCGATCACCGTCGAAGGCGCCAACATCCTCACGCGCAGCCTGATCATCTTCGGCCAGGGCGCAATCCGCTGTCATCCCTACGTGCTCAAGGAATTCGCCGCCACGCGCGAACCGGATGAGCGCAAGGCCTCGCACGATTTCGACGCGGCGCTGTTCGGCCATATCGGCTTCACCCTGTCGATGGCGGTGCGCGCGCTGGTGCTCGGACTCACCGGCGCACGCTTCGTGCGCACGCCGGCCGGCGCCGGGACCCGGCGCCATTACCAGAAGCTCACGCGGCTGGCGACCGACTTCGCCATGCTGGCGGATTTCTGCATGCTGTTCCTCGGCGGCGAATTGAAGCGCAAGGAGAAGATCTCGGCGCGCCTGGGCGACATTCTTTCGCTGCTGTACCTGTCCTCCTGCGCGCTCAAGCGCTTCGAGGACGACGGCAGGCCGGAAGAGGACGCGCCGCTGCTGCACTGGTCGGTGCAGGACGCGCTCTACCGCGCGCGCCTGGCGATGGACGGCCTGATCGCCAACTTCCCCAACAAGCTGCTCGCGAGCCTGCTGTGGCGTTTGGTCTACCCCATCGGCCGCCCGTTCCAGCACCCATCGGACAAGCTTGGTCATAAAGTGGCGCGGCTGCTGATCGAACCCGGCGCTGCGCGCGACCGGCTCACCGCCGGCATGTACCTGCCGCAAACCGAGGACGACCCGATCGGCTGCCTGGAAGCGGCATTGCTCGCGACGATGGCCGCGGAGCCCATAGAAGCCAGGATACGCGCGGCGCACAAAGCCGGGTCCATGTCCGGCGATACCCAGGAGGAACTGGAGCGCGCGGCGCTGGCGGCGGGCATTATCACGCCCGAAGAACATACACAGTTGCAGCGCTGCGCCAGGCTGCGCGACGAAGTGATCCGCGTCGACGATTTCCCGCAGGATTTGGGCCGCGCCGAACTGGAACAACCCGCCGCACAAAGAGCCGCGGCCTGAGCACGCGGCTGGCGGCAGTACGTGGAGCCGGTCATGGCTAGACCTGTTTACATCGTGGACGGCGCGCGCACGCCGTTTCTGAAGGCGCGCAATCGTCCGGGTCCGTTTTCGGCCGGGGACCTGGCCGTGGCGGCGGGCAAGACCC
>JAENXP010000796.1 GCA_016649475.1 Burkholderiales bacterium
ACCGATGGCGTGCCGCGCTTCGTCGGCCGCAGCCGCAACACCCCGGCACCGATGCGCAGCGTGCGCGTCGCCGAGTGCCGCATACCCCAGGATTACTCCGGCGCCGCACACTAGAGGAGCACGACATGCCCCGACACAAAGACTATCTGCCGCACGGCGTCATTCCGGCGGCGCTGCTGCCCTTCAACGAGGATCTGTCGATCGACGAAGCCTCCTACCGCTCGCATCTGCGCGACATCGCCGCGGTGCAGGGCATTTCCGCCATCACCATCAACGCGCATGCTTCCGAAGTCGCATCCTGCAGCTTTGATGAGCAGCAGCGCGTGCTCGCCATCACGCAGGACGAAATCGGCGCGCGCCTGCCCGTCGTCAACGGCATTTACAGCGAAGGCCCTTTCGAAGCGGCGCGCCTGGCGAAAATGGCGCAGGCGGGCGGCGCCTCCGCGCTGCTGGTTTTTCCGACCGGCGTCTACACCTTCGGCCAGCGCCCGGAGATGGCGGTCGATTACTTCAAGCGCATCGCCGACGCGAGCGACCTGCCCTTGATCGTGTTCCAGTATCCGCTCGCGGGTGGCCAGGGCTATCCGCTGGCCACGCTTACCCGGATCCTGGACGCGGTGCCCACGGTGCGCGCGATCAAGGACTGGAGCGCGAATCCGCAGCTGCACGAGCGCCAGATCCGCGTGCTGCAGGCGCGCACACCCGAAGTCGTCGTGCTCACCACGCACAGCGCCTGGCTGCTGAGTTCTTTGGTGCTGGGCTGCAAGGGCCTGCTCTCGGGCAGCGGTTCGGTCATCGCCGACCTGCAGGCGCAACTCTACCGCGCGGTACAGGCGAACGACCTCGCCACCGCGCGCAAGCTCAACGACCGCATCTGGCCGACGGCGGAAGTGTTCTACACCGAGCCCTGGGTCGACATGCACAACCGCATGAAGGAAGCGCTGGTGCTGCTCGGCAGGCTGCCGCGCGCCGTGGTGCGCCCGCCGCTGATGAAGCTCCCGGCAGCGGAAATCGAGCGCATACGGCGGGCCCTGATCGCGGCGGGTTTGCTGTCCGAGACTGCCGCGGCGAAAAGAGAAAAGACGCCGGCCTAAGCCGGGCTGATCTGCGCATTTCGTCGAGCCCGGCTCTACGGGTAGAGCAGAAACGCTTCGCGCTCGCCCTGCCAGGCCTGCTCGTCGGCAAGGGCCATGCGCTCCAGATCGGCCGGTTCGGCAGCCGCATCATCGACCCAAAGCCGCAATAGATCGCCGCCGTTGATCACATCGATGGCCAGCTTGTCGCGCTCGTATTCGTAATCGAAATCGCGCCACAGCGGATATGCCGGATTCATCCGGCGCAGGCACTTGAACGCGAGCGCCATCAAACGCCAGGGCTTGAATGCGGCGTGGTCGTAGCATTGCGGATCGTCGACATGCAGCTGCAGGCCGTGGCAGAGTTTTCCCGCATGCTTGTGGAAAGTCGGTTCGAACCAGCAGGGCCGCAGGCGGCAGCCGGCCAGCCACTCCGGCGCCAGCTGTCGCATCCCGGCCAGGAGCGCTTCGGCGTCGATATCGGGCGCGCCGAACAATTCGAGCGGGCGCGTGGTGCCCCTGCCCTCCGACAGGGTCGTGCCCTCGAGCATGACCGTGCCCGCATAGCAGCGCGCCATCGACAGATTGGGGGCGTTCGGGCTAGGGTTGACCCAGCTGCGCTCGT
>JAENXP010000805.1 GCA_016649475.1 Burkholderiales bacterium
CGACCATTGAATCGATCACCGTGCTCGGCGCTCTTCACGCCAGCAAGGAGATCAAGGCTGCGCTCGCCGATCGCACCAACTGACGGCGCGAAACCTTCATCCTCAAGGACCCAAGAAATGAACATGGATTTTGCAGACGGCATGCGTGCGGCAATGAGACTGATGCAGGCCCAGAAGCTCATGGAGGCCACGCGGGTCATTCAAAGCACTCTGTCCGGCAGAGAGCAGTCCGAGCCTACGACCAAACAAGCGGCGACAGATCGAGCGATCGAAGGACATATCATCGATCTCACGGCGGAGGTCATAGAGCCTGAAGTGATGACAGTCCCCGAGGGCGAAGCAAACATTCCGTCGTGGTTGTCGTTGCCGCCAAGCGTTGCGGTCTGGGCGCGGCGCATGGGCGAGATGGTCCAGACGCAGGGCGACACTGGGCTTCCACGCTTCAGTCTCGAGGCGCTCAAAGACGCCAGGCCAGGCAAGACGGTCGACATCCCGGACGGCGCTCAGTTCCTGAGTCGGTCCTTTGCCTGCGCGGCTGGGAGCCGAAACTACAAGCTCTACATTCCGCGTCGCCTCCAGGAGAGCAGACGCGCGTTGCTCGTAATGCTGCATGGCGGTACGCAGGATGGAGATGACTTCGCGGTCGGGACCCGCATGAACGGTCTCGCCGAGGAGCATGGATTTATCGTCGCCTATCCGAGCCAGTCTAAAGCCGCAAACGCATCCTTGTGCTGGAACTGGTTCATGCCGGAGCACCAAAAACGCGGGGCCGGCGAACCCTCCATCATTGCCGGGATCACCGGCGAAATCGTGGCCAGTTACGATGTGGACCCAGATCGCGTGTTCATAGCGGGGCTATCCGCGGGAGGGGCAATGGCGGCCGTGATGGCAGCGACCTATCCTGATTTGTACGCCGCGGTTGGCGTCCATTCCGGCCTGCCTTACAGGTCTGCCACTGATCTCCCTTCGGCGTTTGCAGCGATGCGTGGCGATGCCGGTCCGCGCGGCCGGCGATCAAGGAAGTCGCGCGCGGTAGCAGATGACTCGCCCCGCATGCGTACCATCGTATTCCACGGCGACGCGGATAGGATCGTCCACGCGTCGAACGCTGCAAAAATCGTCGAGCGGCCCAAGCTTGGTGAGAGTATCGAAGGCACTGAATCCAGCTCGTCCAACGGGCCGCCATACACCCGCACGGTAATTCGAGACCAGAGCGGGGTGGTGGTCGTCGAGCAGTGGCTCATCCACGGAAGCGGTCATGCATGGTCCGGCGGTAGCCCGGACGGTACTTACACCGATCCCGACGGCCCCGATGCTTCCCGAGAAATGCTGCGGTTCTTTTTGGAGAACCGAGATTGCCGGCCCTGAGGAAACGGACGCTCACGCCCAGGGGCGGGCGGCGCGGGCGGACTGCTCGAAGGCATCGATCGCCTCGGCCTTCTCCAGCGTCAGGCCGATATCGTCGAGACCTTCCATTAGGCAGCGCTTGCGGAAGGGATCGATGTCGAAATGGATCGCACCACCATCGGGCCCTCTGATCTCCTGGGCGGGAAGGTCGATGGTGAGGACCGCGTTGGCGCCGCGCGAGGCGTCGTCGATGAGCTTGTCGATCTCCGACTGCGGCAGCGCGATGGGCAGAATGCCGTTCTTGAAGCAGTTGTTGTAGAAAA
>JAENXP010000246.1 GCA_016649475.1 Burkholderiales bacterium
ACTACGTGCTGCGCCCCTTGCGCGACGAAATGGGTATCGCGGGCGGCGTGCGCAATCTGCAATGGCTGTTTACGGCCACGTTTTTCGTGATGCTGGCGGCAGTGCCCCTGTTCGGTGCCATGGTCGCGCGCCTGCCGCGCCGGCGCTTCATTCCACTGGTCTACCAATTCTTCGTCGCCAACATCGCGGTCTTCTGGTTGTTGCTGACATTCGACGTAGGCAAAGTGCACGTGGCGCGGGTGTTCTTCGTCTGGATCAGCGTGTTCAATCTGTTCGCGGTGTCCGTGTTCTGGTCGTTCATGGCGGACTTGTTTGCAAGCGAGCAGGGCAAGCGGCTGTTCGGCTTCATTGCGGCAGGCGGTTCCGCAGGTGCGCTGCTGGGTCCGGCGCTTACTGTGGGACTTGCACTGCCGCTGGGTCCGGTCAATCTGCTCTTTGTCGCGGCGCTGTTCCTGGAACTGGCCGTGCTGTGCGCGCGGCGGCTGGAATCGGTGGCAGCCCCGGCCGCGAGCGCAGCGCCGGTGCCGGCGGCGGGAACGACCGCGCTGGGCGGAGGCTGGCTGGCGGGCATCGCGATGGTGCTGCGTTCGCCTTATCTCGCAGGGATCGCGCTATGGGTCAGCCTGCTGTCGCTCGCCGGAACCTTCCTCTATTTTCAGCAGGCGAGCATCGTTGCCGCCGCCTCCGACGACCCGGCGGTGCGCACACGCATTTTCGCCACCATCGATCTTACGATCGGAGTGTTGACCATCCTGGTTCAGTTTTTTGCGACCGGCCGGCTGATGGCGCGTTTCGGCGTCGGGCGTGCCGCTGCAGTCCTTCCACTGGTATTCGCTCTCGGATTTCTGGCACTGTCCTTTACGCCGATGCTGCTCGTAGTCATCGCGTTCCAGGCAATTCAGCGGACGGCCAATTTCGCACTGTCGAATCCGGCCCGGGAGGTCTTGTTTACGGTGCTCGAGCGCGAGGAGAAATACAAGGCGAAGAACGTGATCGATATCGTTGTGTTTCGCGGCGCGGACGCTGCCAGCGGCTGGCTGTTCGCGCTGCTGCGCGGAGCGGGCCTGGAGCTGTCGACGATTTCGCTGGCGACCGTGCCGCTGGCGGGTGCATGGTTCGCGCTTGCCCTCGCGCTTGGACGCGCCCATGAGCGCCGCGCGACGCACAAGGCTCCACATCGGGTATGAGCGCATGGTGCGACAATAGCAATATTTCCGACCACACATAGCGGAGGAACAAACCGTGAAACTTTCGAAGCTGGACATTCGCCGCCTGCGCGTGCGGCCGGTGGTGGTGCCGATGCGCCTGCCCTTGCAGACGAGCACGGGCGCGGTGAGCACGGCACCGCTGGTGCTGATCGACCTGGAGACCACGGCCGGAATTACCGGCCGCAGCTATCTGTTCGCGATCGGCCAGCCGCACCTGCGGCCCATTGTCGCGCTGGTCGAAGCGATGGGGGAAATGATTCAGGGCGATGCCGTCGCGCCTTTCGAAATCGAGCGCAAGCTGCGCCAAAAATACACCCTGCTCGGAGTGCACAACATCGTGCTGTTTGCGCTGGCCGGCATCGACATGGCCGCCTGGGACGCCTATGCGCAATCGCTGGCGCAGCCGCTGTGCAAGGTGCTTGGCGGAACCCCACGTCCGGTGCGCGCATACAATTCCAAGGGTTTGGGCATCATGCCACTGAAGAGTCTGGCGCGCGAAGCCGAGCAGCTGCTGAAGGAAGACTTTTCCGCGCTCAAGCTGCGCCTGGGGCGGCCGGACCCGCACGACGATATCGCCGCGCTGCGCGCAGTGAAGAAAGCGATCGGCCCGAAGGTCACGCTGATGTGCGACTTCAATCAGGCGCTTACGGTGAACGACGCAATCCGGCGCGGCCGCATGCTCGACGATGAGGGGGGGCTGCTCTGGATCGAGGAACCCACGCGCGCCGATGACTTCGAGGGCAATGGCCGCATCGCCGATGCGCTCGACACGCCGGTGCAGATAGGCGAGAACTTCATGGGCGCGGAACAAATGGCGCAGGCGCTGGCCGCAGGCGCCTGCGACTACGTCATGCCGGACGCGCAGCGCATCGGCGGGGTTACCGGGTGGATGCGCGCTGCGGCGCTGGCGCAGGCGGCAGGCCTGGAGATGTCATCGCATCTGTTCCCGGAAATCAGCTGTCATCTGCTCGCGGTCACTCCGACTTGCCACTGGCTGGAGTATGTAGACTGGGCCGGACCGGTCCTGGCCGAGCCGCTGGCGGTGAAGAATAGCCATGTGCTCGTTCCGACCACCCCAGGTACTGGAATCCGCTGGGATGAGAAAGCGGTGAAGAGGTATGCCGCCTAGGAGACACCGATGAACACGACAGCGCGCATGCCGGTCGTATTCTTCGGCCACGGCAGCCCCATGAACACCCTGGCTCGCAACCGGTATACGGAAGCCTGGCGCCAACTTGGCGCGATGGTGCCCAGGCCGAAAGCGATCCTGGCCATATCCGCGCATTGGTTCACCCGTGGCACGGCGGTGACGGCGATGGCAAGTCCGAAGACGATACATGATTTCCGCGGCTTTCCGCAGTCCCTGTTCGATATTCAATACCCGGCCCGCGGCGATCCCGCACTGGCTGCGCGCGTGCGCGAACTCCTTGCGCCGGTCGAGGTAGAGCTTGATCAAACCTGGGGCCTGGACCACGGCACCTGGTCGGTACTGGCGCACGCTTTTCCGGAGGCCGGCATACCTGTGGTGCAACTGAGCATGGACGCCACCAGGCCTGCCGGTTTTCACTACCAACTTGGTCGGAGCCTGGCACCGCTGCGCGATGAACAAGTGCTGATCGTCGGCAGCGGCAACGTCGTGCACAACCTGATGCTGATGCAGCGCGGCGAAGGCGTGCCCGCCTATGATTGGGCCAGGCGGTTCAACGAGACGGTACGCGCTGCGCTCGCCTCCGGCAATCATCAGACGCTGATCGAATTCGAACGCCTGGGGGAGGATGCGCGCCTGTCGGTGCCCACGCCCGAGCATTTCCTGCCCTTGCTCTACATAGCCGGGCTGCAGGTCGAAGGCGAGCCCACGGCATTCATCGTGGACGGATACGAGGCCGGCTCCCTGGGAATGCTTAGCGTGGCCGCAGGCACGTCCACAAGTTAGACGCGGCACGCGCTGCGCGTCTACGCTCGGAGGGGCGTCGCCACTGCGCCCGGACCATCCCGGGATACTGGTTGTGCCCGCCCGGCAGCTGCGATTGTAGGAGATAATGCGCTGTGCCAATTGGTACGGCGAGTCTATTCATCGGAGGGAGCAGCATGCGGGTGCGGGCGGTTTGTGCGGTGGTACTGGCTCTATTGGCGGTTCCCGCCTTGGCAGGCGATATCGAGGACGGCTTGATGTTTTATCAAAACCAGGATTATGCAAAGGCGGCAAGTTCCTGGAAGAAAGCGGCCGAGCAGGGCGACGCGGCAGCGCAAGCCGCCTTGGGCGTGCTGTACGAAAAGGGGCAGGGGGTTGCGCAGAACAGCGCGGAGGCCATCTCCTGGTATCGGAAGTCGGCGGATCAAGGCAATGCCGCGGCGCAAACCAACCTGGGTTTCATGTACGAAAAGGGGCAGGGTGCCGCCAAGGACGACAAGCAGGCGGTGTTCTGGTACGGCAAAGCAGCCGAACAGGGGGTGGCGGAAGCCCAATTCAATCTCGGCAGGATGTACCAGACCGGGCAGGGTGTGGCGCTAGACTACGCACAGGCCGCATCCTGGTACCGCAAGGCGGGGGATCAGGGGCACGCTTCGGCGCAGTCGGCGCTGGGTCTCATGCATGAAACTGGTCAAGGCGTCGCGCGGGACTACAAGCAGGCGGTGTACTGGTACCAGAAGGCGGCGGAAAACGGGGATACAAGGGCGCAATTTGATCTCGGCCGCATCTACGAAACCGGACAGAAGGACGTGCCGATCGACTACATCGAGGCGCACAAATGGTGGAACATCGCCGCCACGAACGGGGAAGAAAGAGCGCGAAAAAGCCGCCTGCTGGTGGAGCGTCTGATGAAACCGGAGCAGATCGCGGAGGCGAAGCGGCGCGCAGACGCATGGATGAAGGCGCACGAAAATAAATAAGCGGTTGATTCCGGATTGCCGAAAAGGCTCCTGACTCAGGGGCACGCCTGACAGCCCGCCGTGTGGCGATGACATGGGCAGCCCAAGGACAGGTGGGGGAACGCGGTGTATCGCGCTTCTATGCGCGCTTGCTCTTGACGCCTTCTACAAAACGCGCCAGCGTCGGGGACATCGCGCCGCGCGCAACCATGGCCTCGATCAGCTGAAAGCGTCCGCGCCGGCCTTGCGCAGCACTCAGCGCCTGCGCCAGTTCGGCGCGGGAGCGCACACGCACTCCCTCACCGCCCAGGGCGGTGGCCGCTTGCGCGAAGCGCCACTGGTCGAGGTTGTTGAATTTCGATTCAGGCTGGAATGCGCGCAGCATTTCCCAACTGGCGTTGTTGATCAGCAGTACGATCGGATCCCAGCCGTGGCGTGCGCAATTGCCCAGCTCCCATCCGGTCATCTGGAACGCGCCGTCGCCGACGATGATCAGCGGCCGCTGTCCCGTCGCCGCCTGCAGCCCAAGTCCGGCGGGAACCCCGAATCCCATGGTCGCGTAGTAGCCGGGTGCCACCAGTGCGGTATGTTCGACGTCCATGGCAAGGAACATGCAGTCGCCGATGTCGGTAGCGATCGGCATCTTGCCGTGCGCGTCCATCAAGTCGTTAATCGCAGTCGCGATGTCCAGGGGCGTGATCGGCGCATCGTCGGCCGGCAGTCCGCGCGGGTAGCTCGCGGCTTCATGGCTCTGGCTGAGGGCAGGTCGTGCCGGCAGACGCGCCAGCAGGGTATCGACCAGCGGTCCCAGGGGGATCTCGGGATAGACGTGATGGCCGATACGAACGGAGCGGTCGAAGGCGTGAATGGTGCGGCGCGGGTCGAGCTTGCGGCCCGAGAGTGCGAAGTTGGTGTCGGACAGGATGACGCCGAGCAGCAACAGCGCGTCGGCGTCGTCGATCAATCGCGTCACGTCGGCG
>JAENXP010000639.1 GCA_016649475.1 Burkholderiales bacterium
GACAGCTGCCGGGTTGGCGCGCCCCGTCCACGCCGGGCCGGCGCGCTTCGGACATAGGTGTAGCTACACGTATATGCTATGATCGCGCCATGCCGCCCACCGCCACTCTCCCTACATTCGGCTGCACCTGTGCACGGCTGCGCAAGCTCGCGCGCCGGGTGACGCGCATCTACGATGCGCACCTCGCCTCGCAGGCGATAAAAGTCACCCAGTACTCGCTCCTCGCCAACGCGGCCAGGGGCGAGCGCACCGTGTCGGAGTTTGCCGCAGAGCTGGAAATGGACCGCAGCACGCTCAGCCGCAACCTCGCGCCGCTGGCCGCGCAGGGATGGGTGAGCATTTCCGTCGGCGCCGATCCGCGCAGCCGCAGTATCGGCGTCACCGCGGCCGGCCGGCGCAAACTGAAGGCCGCCCTGCCGCTGTGGCGCAAGGCGCAGTGCGAAGTCGAATCAGTACTCGGCGCAGCAGGCGTAGGCGAACTGCATCGCGAAATCGAGGGTGCGCTCGCCGCGCTCCCCATGCCCTCTGGAAAACGCACATGAGCGCCAAACGCCAGTTCTGGATCATCGCCATTTCTTCCGCCCTGATACTCGCGGTAACCATGGGCATACGCAATGCGCTGGGCCTGTTCGTATCGCCGCTCAATACCTCCAGCGGCCTGGGCATAGTCTCCATCAGCTTCGCGCTCGCCGTGGGCCAGTTCGTTTGGGGCGCGGCCCAGCCGATTTTCGGCGCGCTCGCCGATCGCGCCGGCTCGGTCAGGATCATCGCCATCGGCGCGGTGCTGCTCGCGCTCGGCCTTGCGGTGACGCCCTTCATGCACAGCAAGCTCGGCCTGATCTTCTTCCTCGGGGTGGTAGCCGCGGCCGGCGCCGGCGGCGGCAGTTTTTCCATACTCATCGGCGCTGCGGCGAAACGCCTGCCGGCGGAACGCCGCGCCTTTGCCGCTGGCTTCATCAACGCCGGCGGCTCCTTCGGCCAGTTCGTGTTCGCCCCCCTGGCGCAGGCCCTGATCAGCGCCTTCGGCTGGGTCGTAGCGCTGCTCTCCCTGGCCGCGTCCGCGCTGCTCACCATTCCGCTGGCGCTGCCCTTGCGCGACAAGCACAGCGGCGCCGCGCCGGCGCAAACGGGCAGCATCAGTCTGTCCGAACAAACGCTGGTCGCGTTCAAGGACCGCAGCTACTTGTGCCTGCACGCGGGGTTTTTCACCTGCGGCTTCCACATCGCCTTCCTCGTGACCCATCTTCCGGGCGAGGTGGCCTTGTGCGGCCTTCCCGCCTCGGTGTCGGCGGCGTCGCTGGCGATCATCGGCCTGTTCAACATCGCCGGCAGCCTCGGCGTCGGCTGGCTGGCGCAGACCTACCGCATGAAATACCTGCTGTTCTGGGTCTACGGCATCCGCGCCGTAGCGATCACCATTTACCTTTTGGCACCGCATACCGCGCTTACGTTCTATATTTTTGCCGCCGTGCTCGGCGTAAGCTGGCTCGCCACGGTGCCGCCGACCGCGGGCCTGGTGGGCAAGCTGTTCGGGGTACGTTATCTCGCCACCCTGTTCGGGCTGACACTCTTGTCGCACCAGATCGGTGGCTTTTTCGGCGCCTGGCTCGGCGGCGTGGCGATAGCAACCAGCGGTAACTACACCTGGATGTGGTACGCGGACGTCGTTCTGGCGCTCGCTGCCGCGCTGGTCAACCTGCCGATACGCGAAGCGCAGCCCAAACTCGCCGCGGCCGCGGCGTAAGCGCCGAATATTCCTGAAAGGGTCTGGACATGAGCACGAACAAGGCGATCCTGGTGGTGGGCGCCGGCGATGCGACCGGTGGCGCGATCGCACGCCGCTTCGCGCGCGAAGGCTACATCGCCTGTGTCACGCGGCGCGACGCGGACAAGCTCGCGCCGCTGGTGTCCGGGATCGAAGCCGCAGGCGGCAAGGCGCACGCCTTCGGCTCGGACGCGCGCAAGGAAGACGAGGTGGTGAAGCTGTTCGCGCACATCGAAAAGGAGATCGCACCGATCGAAGTCGCGGTGTTCAACATCGGCGCCAACGTGCGCTTCCCCATCACCGAGACCACGGCGCGGGTGTATTACAAGGTGTGGGAAATGGGCTGCTTCGCCGGCTTTCTCATGGGGCGCGAAGCGGCGCGGACCATGCTGCCGCGCGGGCACGGCTCGATTTTTTTCACCGGTGCTTCGGCCAGCCTGCGCGGGCGCGAGGGCTTCGCCGCGTTTGCCGGCGCCAA
>JAENXP010000308.1 GCA_016649475.1 Burkholderiales bacterium
CCAAAACGCGCTCAACCTCGCGTTCCAGCGCACCCACCCAATCCGATTCCGGGACCTTCGCGCCCCCCAGCTTCAACTCCGCCGGCAGGTCGGCAATTTCTATGGTCTGCGTCGGCGCCATCACCGTCAGCCAGTGGCACAGGTTTTCCAGCTGACGCACGTTGCCAGGGAAATCCTGTGAGGCCAGATAATCCATCGCGTCCGCCGAAAGGCGTTTTGCCTCCGCGCCCAGTTCGCGCGCGCTTTTCGCGAGGAAGTGCTTTGCCAGCAGGCCGATGTCCTCGCGCCGCTCGCGCAAGCTCGGCAGGCGCAGCCTGATCACGTTGAGGCGGTGAAACAGGTCTTCACGGAACAGGCCCTGGCGCACGCGCTCCTCCAGATCCTGATGCGTGGCAGCTATCACTCGCACATTGGCTTTGATCGGCTGGTGACCGCCGACGCGATAAAACTGGCCGTCGGAGAGCACGCGCAACAGGCGCGTCTGCAGTTCCGCCGGCATGTCCCCGATTTCATCGAGGAACAGCGTGCCGCCCTCGGCCTGTTCGAAGCGGCCGCGGCGCATCGCCTGGGCGCCGGTAAAGGCGCCGCGCTCGTGGCCGAACAGTTCGGATTCGAGCAGGTCCTTGGGCATCGCAGCGGTATTGATGGCCACGAAAGGCCTTGCCGCGCGGCTGGAGTGGCGATGCAGCGCCAGCGCCACCAGCTCTTTGCCGGTGCCGGACTCGCCGGTGATCAGCACCGTGGCATTGGACTGCGATAACCTGCCGATGGCGCGAAATACTTCCTGCATCGAAGGCGCCTGGCCGAGGATCTCGGGAGTAGCCTCGCGCGCCTCCTCTCCGTCCGCCTCGCGCACACTCTCGCCCAGGGCTCGGCGGATCAGCGCCACCGCCTGATCCACGTCGAAGGGTTTGGCCAGATATTCGAACGCGCCGCCATGGAAGGCCGCGACCGCAGACTCGAGGTCCGAGTAAGCAGTCATGATGATTATCGGCAGCTCCGGATGACTCCGCTTGACGCTTTGCAACAGATCCAGACCTGAGCCGCCGGGCATGCGGATGTCGGAAACCAGCACTTGTGGCGCGCCCTGTTTCAGTGCATCGAGCGCCTCCTGTGCTGCAGCGAAAGTCTTGTAAGGTATGCCCTCGCGCGCTAGTGCTTTTTCAAACACCCAGCGTATCGAGCGATCGTCGTCTATGACCCAGACTGGTTTCATATTTTGTCGGGGGCCGATGGAAAACGGTGGTCGTGCGGCAGCGGCAAAGCCCGCTGTCGCCCATGACTCGCTCTCTCCATTTCCCGTCTACTCCAGTGGCAGCATGATGGTAAAGCAGGTACGGCCCGGTTCACTTTCGCACTCTATCGTGCCATGGTGATGCTGCACAAAAGTCTGCGACAGTGTCAGCCCCAGTCCGGTACCCCCGTCGCGGCCCGACACCAGGGGATAGAATATCCGCTCGCGCAACTCCTCCGGGATTCCCGGACCGTTGTCTATCACTTGCAATTCTAATGCCAGCTTGTAGCGTTGCTTGGCCAGCGTCACCTGACGCGCGGCGCGGCTGCGCAACTCGATGTCACCGATGCCGTTGAGGGCTTGCGCCGCGTTGCGCACGACATTGAGCACCGCCTGGATCAACTGCTCCTTGTCGCCGCGCAGATCGGGCAGACTGGCGTCGTAGTTGCGCTCGATGCGGATGCCGTCGGGGAATTCCGCCAGCACCAGGCTTCGAACCCGTTCCAGCACTTCGTGTATGTTCAGCGTGGCGAACTGCGGCGGGCGGTGCGGTGTCAGCAGCCGGTCCAGCAGCGACTGCAGCCGGTCCGCTTCCTTGATGATGACTTGGGTGTATTCCCGCAGCTCCGGCCGCTCCAGCTCGCGCTCGAGCAGTTGCGCCGACCCGCGCAATCCGCCTAGGGGATTTCTGATTTCGTGCGCCAGGTTGCGGATGAGCTCACGGTTCGCCTGCTGCTGATCCATCTGCCGCCGCTCGCGTGCGAGCTTGAGCTGCTGGTCGATTGGGCGAAACTCGATCAGGAAGCGCGCGGCGGGATTCTCTATCTGCGTGACCAGGCAGTTCAGGTGCAGATTCGCCTGCCCCGGACGCGCGAGCGTCAGGTCGCGGCCGGCGTAACTCCAGTTTTGTCCCAGTACGTCCTGGAGGCTGCCGATGAGCTCAGCCGGATCGATGAACAGCTGCGCCAAAGCCTGACCGGCCACGTTCTTGAGACTGAACGAAAACAAGTCCTCGGCCGCGGAGTTGGCGTAGACGATCCACAATTCATCGTCCACCAGCACGACGGGCGTGGCGAGCAGATCGAGGCCAAAAAAAGGGCTGGCAGCCATATAAGGTGTCTGTGCGTGGCAGTGGGTGCAAGATCGGGCGCCTCAGCGCAAGCGCCATGCTGACACAATGCGCGCTTACTTGATGTTGCCGAGTTCTTTTTTCAGCGCTGTAATGTTCTTCTCGTGGCGCTCCACCTTGTCCTGGTACGGCTGCAGGCGGTCGAGGACCCGCTGGTAATTCTTCTCGTCGCCGCTACGGATCGATTCCTGCTCCGCCAGTTCTGCCTTGGCTTGCACCAGCGCCTTCTCTTCGCCGCTGAGTTCTTCCTCCAGAATTCTGCGCCGGCCTTCGTCACGATTCTTTTGGGTGGCCGGATCGACCTTGGGAAAGCCCTCGGGTGTGGGAGTCGCCTTGTCAGCGCGCGGTTTCGGGATGGCCGGTACTACCGAAATCTCCCGCACCACCACGGTACAGTTCTTACCTTTGGCTTCTTCTTTCATATTGGTATATGTGGCGCGGCCGTTCGCGTCCAGGCACTTGTACGTATCCCCCCACGCCGGCGCCACGAGAGCACAAGTCAGCGCAGCGGCCAGTCCTAAACACCTGATGATGCTATTAGCCATAATGCCAATACCATTGAGACGGGAGTTTAAGTCTATGCCAATATCAGGCTGATTTCAAATCGGTTTTGACCTTTTCGCCGCCTGGCCCAGCACGGCCGTGCCATGCTGGTCTATCCAGAGATGAAAAAGGGCGGGAATCTTCCCGCCCTTTTTGTCTGCCCCAGCTATTAGCTGCTGTAATACATGTCGAACTCGAGCGGGTGAGTGGTCATGCGGAACCGCGTGACCTCTTCCTGCTTGAGCGCAATATAGGCATCGATCATGTCTTCGGAGAATACGCCGCCGCGAGTCAGGAACTCGTGGTCCTTGCCCAGATGCTCCAATGCCATCTCCAGCGAGGAACAGACATTCGGCACCTTTTTCGCCTGCGATGCCGGCAAATCGTACAGGTTCTTGTCTATCGGATCACCCGGGTGGATCTTGTTCTGCACGCCGTCCAGGCCGGCCAATAGCAGCGCCGCGAAAGCGAGGTAGGGGTTGGCCGTTGGGTCGGGGAAGCGCACTTCGACGCGGCGGCCCTTGGGGCTGGTAACGTGCGGGATGCGGCAGGCCGCCGAGCGATTGCGCGAGGAATACGCTAGGTTGATCGGCGCCTCGAATCCGGGGACCAGGCGCTTGTACGAGTTGGTGCCGGGATTGGTAATCGCATTCAGCGCCTTGGCGTGCTTGATGATGCCGCCGATGTAGTACAGCGCAAAATCCGACAGGCCCGCGTATTTGTTGCCGGCGAACATGTTTTCGCCGCCTTTCCACACCGACTGGTGCACATGCATGCCGGAACCGTTGTCGCCGACTACGGGCTTGGGCATGAAGGTGGCCGTCTTGCCATAGGAGTGAGCCACGTTCCACACCGTGTACTTGAGAATCTGCAGCCAGTCCGCGCGCTTGACCAGCTTTTCAAACTTGGTACCGATTTCACATTGACCAGGCGCAGCCACCTCGTGATGATGTACCTCAACCTCCACGCCCTGCGCCTCCATCGCCAGGCACATGGCGTTGCGCATGTCCTGCAGCGAGTCCACCGGCGGCACGGGAAAGTAACCGCCTTTCGCGGGTGCGCGGTGGGCCATGTTGCCGCCTTCATACTCCTTGCCGCTGGACCAGGGCGCCTCTTCTGAATCGATCTTGACGAAGCACCCGGACATATCCACCTTCCAGGTCACGGAGTCGAATACGAAGAACTCCGGCTCCGGACCGAAATACGCCGTGTCGCCCAGACCCGTGGACTTGAGATAGGCCTCAGCGCGTTTGGCGATCGAGCGCGGATCGCGACCATAGCCCTTGCCGTCCGAGGGCTCGACTACGTCGCAGGTGATGTTGAGCACGGTTTCATCCGTGAACGGGTCCAGGCGTGCGGTGTCGGCTTCAGGCATGAGCAGCATGTCG
>JAENXP010000244.1 GCA_016649475.1 Burkholderiales bacterium
ATCGGCGGTGCGCGTTCCGGCGCGTGCATGCCGCCCGGCGCGGGCTATTTCGGCGACTGCTGCGCCAGTTCCAGCAGCACATCGCGCAGCCACTGCTGTGCCGGATCGAGCTGATTGCGCTCGTGCCAGATTTCACCGACGGTGAAGCTTTCAATATCGAGCGGCGGCTCGAAGATGCGCAGTTTTGTCGCATAGCCGTGGGCGAGGCGCTCAGGCAGGGCGCTGATCATGTCCGAGCGCGCGACAATCTCCGGCACCAGAAGAAAATGCGGCACAGCCAGCCGTACATGGCGTTTTCGCCCCATCGTGGCCAGCACTGCGTCAATACGGGTGCTGAATCCACTGCCGGGCACAGACACCCGGATGTGCTCCAGGCTGCAGTATTTGTCCAGCGTCAGACGCGCGCCCACGCCCCGGTGATCGCGCCGCACCACCGCCACCATGCGCTCCGTATAGAGCGGCCGTGCATGCAATCCGGCCGGGGCGTTCTGCAGCCCTGTGACGCAAAGGTCTACATCGCCGCTTTCCATCTGTTTTGCCACCAGGGGCAAATCGAGCGGCCTCACTTCCAGGCTCACCCCCGGCGCCTTGCGCTCGAGGTAGTCCACCAGCTTCGGTAACAGCGCGTATTCGACGTAGTCCGAGGCCGACAGGGTGAAGGTGTGCTCGGCGCTGGCCGCGTCGAACGCCGAGCGCGGCTGTACGATGGCGTCGATCTCGTCCAGCACCCGTCTTACCGGACCGAGCAGCTCCAGTGCCCGCGGCGTCGGCAGCATGCCGCGCGCGCTGCGCAACAGCAGGGGATCGCCGAACAGTTCGCGCAGGCGCGCCAGCAGGGCGCTCGCCGCCGGCTGCGACAAGTGCAGGCGCACCGCGGCGCGTGACACGCTGCGCTCCGCCAGCAGCGCATCCAGAGCCACCAGCAGGTTGAGGTCGACGTTTCTTATATCCATAGAACAGATATAGTAAATCTAAAAAATCGATTCGACAAATAAACAAATGATGCTTAGACTCATTCTAGAGGCCGGGAAAGGGCAATGCCATGAATCCGGGTGCCGCTAAACTGATTGCGGGTTATGTCAGCGCCAGCGCAGCAGCGCTGTCGGCATCGGTGAAACTGGCGTGTATTTTCGGCGAACAGATGGCAGTCGCGTTCAGCGGGAGTTTCTTCCACTAGGCAACGATACGATATAGAAGCAGCACAGTTTTCGCGGGTCTCCTCCTCCTCTCCCCGCGCGGGCAGGGTGGCCGGTAACAGCCGGTACCCTGCCTTTTTTCTTTTTGTCTATGCACGCAGCTGATGCAAGCGCTGCAGATCCTCCGGCCGGTCCACGTCCCACATCAGCGCCAATTCGCACCAACGCAATTTGCCGCGCGCCAGCCGCACGCGCGTCTCCTGCATCACAGTCGCCGTACCCCATGGGATGCCCGCGAACAACTGCGCCGGCGGATGGCGTGCCAGACCAATGAGCACGTAGCCACCGTCCTCGGCCGGACCGAAGACTGCGTCGTTTCCATCGACGAGCGCAGCGGCGGCTTCCTGCAAATATGCGGGCGTCAGCGCCGGACAGTCGCAACCGATCAATAACCCCGGAGAGCCCGCTGCCAACGCAGACTCCAGGGCGTGCGCCATGCGTGCGCCCAGATCGCCGTCGCACTGCGTGCGCAGGCCGATGCCGTGGCGCTGCGCGCAGGCCGCAAAAAACGGATCATCCGGCCCGGGCGCACACCACAATTCAAGCGTGCCCAGCCGCGCTTCCTCGGCCGTGCGCAGCGTGCGCTCGATCAGTTGCCGCTGAAGCAGCGCGGCGCCGCTCTCGCCCAGTGAGGGAATCAGGCGCGTCTTCACCTGCCCCGGCGTCGGCGCCTTGGCGAAAACCATGATGCGGCAATTATTGGCCACGCCTGCCGTAGGCGCGCGCCAGCCGGGCCGGCGCCGCGCCGAATGCATATTGCAGGCGCAACCACCACATCAGCACGATAGTGCGCAGCACACCGGCGCTTTCCCAGCGGCGCGCCGAAGTCAGGCAGCGCTCGCGCAGGCATAGGGGCGCGGATATGCGGCGCAAGCGCGCGCTGATGGCGATGTCCTCCATCAACTCCTGGCGCGGGTAGCCGCCGACGGCTTCGAACACCTCGCGCCGCACGAATATGCCCTGGTCGCCGGTGCATATATGGGTCAGGCGGGAACGCAAATTCATCATGCTTTCCACCAGCCGCAAAAGAGGATGGGAACCTGCGATCTGCACGTCGAAGCGACCCCAGGCGCGACCGTGCGCGGCCAAGCCCTGCAGCACGAGGCGGTCGGGCCCATCGGGCAGGCGCGAATCGGCGTGCAGGAACAGGAGCACATCGCCCGCCGCGGCGCGCGCTCCGGCATTCATCTGCTCGGCGCGGCCCGCGGGTGAGCTAAGGACCTGGTCGGCCAGACCCCGGGCGAGAGCCGCGGTCGCGTGGATGGAGCCGCCGTCGGCCACGATGAGCTCATGGCCGCGGCGGCGCAATTCCCCCAGAGACTCGAGGGTGGCCACGATGCGCGGCGCCTCGTCAAGCGTCGGAATGATGATGGACAGTCGTTTCATGCGGCACGCGCTGCGCACGCGGGAAACGATGCACGGCGCGTCAATCAAAACCTTACGACGGTTTTGCGCGCAGCGCGACTTGCGTCCATACGCGGTCGATGGCTGCGAGCACTTCGTCCGCGTTCTGCAGGCGCTCAGCCGGATCCTTGGCCAGCATGCCGTCGAGCAAGCCCTGGTAGTCATCCAGCCCGGCCGGCAGCCTGGGCACCGGCGCGTGCACGTGCTGAGAAATCAACTCGACGATGGAGCTGCCGTCAAACGGGCGCCGATTCATGAGCATTTCGTAAAAAATGATGCCCAGGCTATAAATGTCGGAACGCTCCGTTGCCCGCTTGCCACTGGCCTGCTCCGGCGAAATGTAATAGGGCGTGCCGAAGAACTCGCCGTGCACGGTCCTGTCCATCGAGCCCTCCGAGCGCTTGGCGATGCCGAAATCGGCCAGCACCATGGTGCCGTCGGCGCGCAGCATCATGTTCGCCGGCTTGACATCACGGTGCACTATCCCGAGGCTATGGATTTCCGCGAGCGCGGCGGCCGCCTGCGCCAGCAAGGACAGCGCCTGACGCGGCGACAGTCCCTTTGCGATGACGTCTTTCAGACTGCCGCCGGTGAAGTACTCCATCGCGATATAGGCGTAGTCGTCGGTGAACCCCTTGTCGTAGATCCTGACCACGTTGGTATGGTCGATATCGGAGATCAGCGCCGACTCCTGGATGAAGCGCTGCAGCAGCTGCTTGTCATCGCTGGGCCGCGCGTTGAGGATTTTCAGCGCCACCTGCGCGCCGTCCGATTCGCGCTCGGCGAGAAAGACGTTGGACATGCCGCCTTCCCCGATCTTGGACTGTACCCGGTAGCCCTTGATCTGCAGCTGCCGTCCCGCGGCCAGCGCCTTGCTCAGGTCGCTGGTGATGATGCGCAGCGTTTCCGACAACGCCGCTTTGGCCGCGCGTGCGGTCATCTGCGCGTTTTCCGCGAGCGCAGCACGCAGCGATTCCGGCACCTCGATCGGACCCTCCTCGGCACCCTCTGCGGCGCCTATGCCGGTGACTTCCAGGGCCTCGACCGGGATATGGCGACCGCGCAGTTCCAGCAGTCGCGACTCGCCGGTGCTTACCAGGCTCCCGGCCATGCTGATGGTGGCCGTACTCGCCACTACCGGCCAGCCCAACTCCTTCGTCTGCCCCTCCAGGCGCGACGCGACATTGACGCTGTCCCCGACCACAGTCAGGTCCTCGGCTCCGGGAGGTCCGATGCGCACTTCCATCAACTCGCCGGTATGGATGCCCACGCCGGTGGCGAAATCGGGCAAGCCGCTCAGGTCGAAATGCCGCTTGAACCAGCCGCCAAAGGCGTTCGCCGCAAGCACGATTCCGAGTCCGGCGCGCACGGCGCGGCGGGCATGGTTGTCCTCGCCGTCCTCTTCGCGCGGCTCGAACACCACCATGATGCCGTCGCCGATAAGCTTCGCAATGCGTCCGCCGTTGCGCACGATCGGCTGGCACACCGCCTCGAAATAGGCGTTGAGCAATTCGGCGATCTGGCCCGCGGTGAGACGCTCCGAATAGGTGGTGAAATTGCGCACGTCGGCGAACAGCACCGTGGCCTCGGTCATCTTGCCGGTCAGACCGGCGGTCTCCGCGAACGTCAGCGGCCGCTCGGCATTGGCGCCGCTAATGCTCTCCCGATACCAGCGCTTGAGCTCGTCGTTTCCCGCGATCAGGCGCTCGGCCAGCGAGCGCGCCGCATTTTCGTACTTCTTCAGCCTTGAATTCACCGCGTCGATCAGCTCATCGCGGGTGAACGGCTTGTTGAGGAAATCATCCGCGCCGAGGTTCATGCCGCGGCGCATGCTGGTCTTGTCGTTGAGCGCCGTAAGGAAGATGAACGGGGTGTCGGCGAAACGCGGGTCCCCGCGCAGCGCGTCCAGCATGCCGAATCCGTCGAGCTCGGGCATCATCACGTCGCTGATGATCAGGTCCGGCGCGAAGCTCTTGGCATGTTCAATGCCGGCGCGTCCGTTTTCGGCCGAGTCCAACTCGTAGCCCTCGCCTTTCAGCATCAGCGTCAGGTTCAGACGGATTGAGGCCTCGTCCTCGACCACCAGAATTTTCTTTTTCACGTTTCCTGCCCCAGACATCGCTTGATCGCGCCGCGCAGCTGCTCCAGGTTGAACGGTTTGGCCAGCACCTCGGTCGCCCCGCGTTTCAGACCCAGCGCGCGCGCATCGTCGTTCATCGCGGCGGAAAACAGCAGCACCGGAACGTCGGCGAACCGCGGCTCCGCGCGCAAGGTCTCGAGCACGGCGTAGCCGCCCAGATGCGGCATGACGACATCGCAGATGACGAGCTGCGGATGGAATTGCCCCGCCTGCGCGAGCCCCTGCTTGCCGTCGGCGGCCCAGGCGAGCTCGTGCCCGTCAATGCGCATCACCTGACGCATGAATTCAAGATTCGACTGGTCGTCGTCGATGAGCAATACCCGCGCCACGATCAGGCCGCC
>JAENXP010000794.1 GCA_016649475.1 Burkholderiales bacterium
ACCATAATTGGGTGGCCGCACTCCATTAGGCGTTGAGCTATGGCCGAGCCCATTTTGCCGATGCCAAGGATTCCGATCTGCATCATTGTTCGCGCCTCTCTTTATTATTGGTGTCAGATTGGCGGGTGATCAAATCATCCGGCACGGATCGGGCGCAAGCGAAATCCGCTAAACTGTTATCAACCGTTCTGATGTCGCCTATTGGCGGATTTTGTCGATAAAGTCCGGAACACGGCAACTGATCACAATCTTATAGAATGGTGTTTCAGCAGGGGTGATTTCAGGCAAATCCGTTTCGGTCAGAGGCCGGAATGAGAATGAAATTCTACAAATTCTCTACGATCACGCCTGCCTGGGACTTTATCAACAAAATCGGCACATAGCGGAAGTGGCACCGGCGTCTCGCGACTTCCGCTTTTGACCCAGGCTGTGTGAAAACGCCGGAAAATGACTCGAATTGCGATTTTGGCGCTTTTTTTAAAAAGTCACTATCAATGGAATCAATAACTTAGCAGGCTGCAATCTTCGCGACTTTGGTCAATACGCGACAAATTTGACGTTTTGACACAGCCTGGACCCGGAGCAGACATCGTCCGCTACGGTTATGCCCGTCCACGTAGCAGGCGTCCTGACCATATTGGGAGCAGGATTCGCGGCGGGCGATCACTCCGCTAGGCCCGCCTTGCGCACGCCATCGGACGAAACTTCGATCCCCGCCTTCAACACCCCCTCGCGGTGGTGCTGGAGATCGGCGTCGTCCTTGTAGTGCAGGGTCGCGAGGTAGGTCTCCAGATCGAATTCCGGTTCGAGCGCGTAGATCCGGGCGACATGCGCCGAGGCGGCGGTCTTGTCGCCGAGCCAGCCATAGGAGGCGGCGAGAAAGGCGTGGTGGGTGTGGTCGGTCGCCGACAGCCGCATGAAGGCCTCGATCGCCTCGGCGTAATGGCGGGCCGCAAAATGGGCCTTGCCAAGATGGCTCCAGAACCGCTCCGGGTGGTGCGGGTTCAGTTTCATCGCCTTGCGGATCCACTCGATGCCTTCCTCCGGGTTGCCGAGCCAGGTCAGCAACTCGCCCATCTGCACCACCACCAGATCGTAGTTCGGATTCAAGACCAGAGCGCGCTCCTGATGGTGGCGCGCCTTGGTCAGTTCGTCGCGGCTGATGTTGATGGCGGCGAGGACGCGGTGCACGTCGGCATCGTTGTCGTCGAGCGCAAAGGCCCGGTCGAGAGATGCGACGACTTCGGCCCACATGGCGTCCTTGTCGTCGCACCAGCCATAGACCCATATCTGGGCATGGATACAGCCGCGCCAGGCGTGGGCATGGGCGTAGTCGGGATCGAGCTCCAACGCCCGGTCGATCAGTTTCAGCGCCTCCATGATGTCGTCGCGGTTACTGCGGTGATGCAGGACTTTGGCAGCCAGAACGCATTCATAGGCGGCCATGTTGGCGGGTGTCTTGCGCGCCATCTGGTCGTGCTGCGCCGCCTCGACCCGGCCCGGCAGGGTGGCGACGATTGCCGAGGTCACTTCGTCCTGGATCTCGAAGATATCGTCCAGCTTGCGGTCGTATTTCTCGGCCCATATATGGCTGTCGTTCGCGGTATCGATGAGCTGGACGGTGATCCGGATGCGCTCACCCGACTTGCGCACGCTGCCCTCGACCAGGTATTGCGCGCCGAGTGCCTTGGCGACCTCGGGAAT
>JAENXP010000458.1 GCA_016649475.1 Burkholderiales bacterium
AGTCCATTGTGGTCACGACCGATGGCCGCACCGAGGATGCCAAGCGCAAGTACCTCGCCAGCACCGAGGACTATCTGCGCGGCGGCAGCGACGACTATCTCAAGAACCTGCCGGCGGCGATCAAGACCGTCCCCATGGTGGTTCTGGTGAACGGCGGCTCGGCCTCTGCCTCCGAAATCGTTGCCGGCGCGCTGCAGGACCACAAACGCGCCCTGATCATGGGCACCCAGACTTTCGGCAAAGGCTCGGTGCAGACCATCATGCCTCTGGGCAACAGCACCGCCATCAAACTGACCACCGCGCGCTACTACACGCCCAGTGGACGTTCGATCCAGGCCAAGGGCATCACGCCGGACATCGTGGTCGAGGAACCGGGCATCGATACGCGCGCGTTTCTGCGCGAAGCGGACCTCGACAAGCACCTGACCAACGACAAGGAAAAGGAAGCCGCGGCGGACAAATCGGCGGCAAAGCCCAAAGACAAGCCCAAGGGCGAGGGCGGAGACGCGCTGGCCAAACCCGTAGAGTTCGGTTCGGATAAGGACTATCAGTTGGCTCAGGCCGTCAATATGCTGAAAGGCCTGCAGATAATTCAACGGAACTAGGCCCTGGCGCGAATCGCACCGGGAAACCGCTCGGTTCGCGCTTGACGTAATCCCTTTCCGGCTCCCATGAACGACGACCAGCTACTGCGCTACAGCAGGCATATCCTGTTGCCGGAAGTGGGTATCGAAGGGCAGGAAAGACTGCTTGCCGCCCATGCGCTGGTCGTCGGCGCGGGCGGCCTGGGCTCTCCCGCCTCCATGTATCTCGCCTCGGGCGGAGTCGGGCACATTACGCTGGCCGACGGCGATTCGGTCGATCTCACCAACCTGCAGCGCCAGATTCTGCATTCCACGGCAGCCGTCGGACGGGCAAAAGCGTATTCGGGCAAAGACACGCTGGCGCAGATGAATCCGCAGATCGAGGTTACCGCGATCCCCGAGCGCCTGGAGGGCGAACGCCTGGACCGGCTGGTCGCGAGCGCCGACGTGGTGCTCGACTGCTGCGACAACTTCGCCACCCGCCATGCGGTAAACCGCGCCTGCGTGGCCCATCGCAAACCGCTGGTATCCGGCGCCGCCGTTCGCTTTGACGGGCAGGTTAGCGTCTACGACCTGCGCCAGCCTGAAGCGCCTTGTTACAACTGCCTTTTTCCGGAAGACATGGAAGCAGAGGAAACGCGCTGCGCCGTGATGGGAGTGTTCGCGCCGCTTACCGGCATCATCGGCACGGTACAGGCGGCAGAAGCCCTGAAGCTGCTCGCCGGCGCGGGCGAGACCCTTAATGGCCGTTTGTTGTTGCTCGATTGCCTGGGGATGGAGTGGCGCTCGATCAGGCTGGCGAAAGATCCCAGTTGCAAGGTCTGTTCGGCCTAAGAGTTCATTGCAAAATTCATTTTGCAATAGGTTCTAAGCCAGCAGCATAGGCCCCTGCTTCTGCCACAACTCCGTTGGCAGGCGCTTGAACCCGCTTTTTGCATATTGATGCCAGCGGCCGATGACGTAGGCGAGCATCAGGTTCGCCTGGGCCGCGGCGTCGGCGTCACTGTCGATTTCCCCCTGGGTCTGCGCCAGCCGCAGCGATTGCTTTAGCGTCGCCTCCAGTCGGTCGTGCAACTGGTTGATGCGAGCCTGCAGCCGCACGTCCTCGTTTACCAGCGCGTCGCCGATCAGCACACGGGTCATGCCTGGATTTTTTTCGGCGAAAGACAGCAGCATGGCGGCGATGGCGTGAGCCTGCTTCAGTCCGCTTTCCTGTTCCGCGCTGATTTTGTTTATCAGGCCGAACACCGTCTCTTCGACGAAGCCGATCAGGCCCTCGTACATCTGCGCCTTGCTGGCGAAGTGGCGGTAGAGTGCGGCTTCGGATACATCGAGCCTGGCAGCGAGCGCGGCAGTGGTGATTTTCTCGCCCTTCGGTGCCTGCAGCATTTCGGCCAGCACTTGCAGTATCTGGTTCTTGCGTTCGCCGGAACGAGTCGCCATGATCCCCTCCCTGAGTATGCCGATCTGCGCAGATTCTAGCCCATGCGGTTGGTAAGTGCTAACAGTCCTGCAAAGAAAAGGGGGCGGGTTGGCTTGATGAAAAGATGGGGTCGGGTTGGCCTGGGAAAAGGGGGGGCGGCAAAGGAACGGTTCCGCCCATTTCTTAGATCCCCCTTTTCCCAGGCCAACCCGACCCCTATCTACCTACTATGGCCTGAGGCGCCCCAGCAGGCGCGGCAGGGCGAGCACCGATGCCGTCTTCACGTCGACATAGGCCGGTGAGCGCGGCTCGCGCGTGATCCACACCGTCTTCATGCCCAGGCACTTGGCCGGCCGCAGGTTCTGGCGGCTGTCCTCCACCATGACGCAACGCGAGGCTATGAGGCCATGGGCGCGTAGCACGCTGTGAAAAGCGGCCAGCGAGGGCTTGGGCTGATACCCGGTGGACTCTATGCAGTGCAGTGCGTCGAAGTGACTCTCCACGCCCATCATCTGCAACACGGCTCGCGCGTATTGCCGCGGCGCGTTGGACAGGACCAGCTTGCGCCCGGGCAAGCGACGCAGCATGGCGGCGAGGCCGCGTTCGTACACCACCATGGTGGACAGGTCGGGGAACGCGTGCGTCTCGCGCAGAAAATGGTCCGGATCGGTGCCGTGATGGCGCATCATGCCCAGCAAGGTGGCCCCGTAGCTGTGCCAGTAGTGCGCGCGCAGCTTGCCCGCATCCTCCTCGGTCAGTTGCAAATGCCGCTGCAGATAGGCGGTCATGCTGCGATTGATATGCGGGAAGATATGCGGCGTAGCGTTGTGCAGGGTGTTGTCGAGGTCGAAAACCCAGGTAAGCCTTGTTGGCATTGTCACGCATCCATCCTAGAATCGCCGCATGCAACTCACACGAAACTTCTCACTCGAGCAACTGATCTACTCTGAAACCGCGCAGCGCGAGCGTATCGACAACACGCCCGGCCCGGACATCGTCAAAAACCTGCGGCTGCTTGCCAAAGGTCTGGAACAGGTGCAGGTCCTGACTGGATTCCCGCTGGAAATCTCCAGCGCTTACCGCTGCCCGGAGCTCAACCGGCGCGTCAGCGGCGCAATAAGCTCACAGCATACCCAGGGACTGGCGGCCGATTTCACCTGCCCCGAATTCGGTCCGCCCGTGGATGTTATCAAAGCCATCCGCAATTCCGGCATCGATTTCGACCAGTGCATCCTGGAGTATGCGAAA
>JAENXP010000605.1 GCA_016649475.1 Burkholderiales bacterium
CTGCGGCTTGACGCCCTTGGGCTGGCCGGTCGTGCCCGAGGAATAGAGCATGTCGTAGCCGACGATTTCATCGGCGATAGGCGTCGCCGGCTGCGCGGCGAGCGCCGCATCCCACGAGGCCCAGCCCGGCGCCGCAGCGCCGCTCATGTAGCGCGCGCTGCCCTGCGGCAGCAGGGGTGCGAGCTTTTCGGCCAGCGGTTTGAGCGCGTCCGATACCACCAATACCTTCGCACCGCAATCGCCGACGATGTAGGCGATCTCGTCGGGGACGAGATGGGTGCTGATGGCGGTGTAGTAAATTCCGCTGCGCTGCGCGGCCCAGCAAATCTCGAAGAAACGCAGCGAATTCTCGAACAAGAGCGCCATATGATCGCCGGCCCCGAGGCCCAGCGAGCGCAGCAGTTGCGCGCCGCGGTTCGAGCTCTGGTCGAGCTCGCGATAGCTCAAGGTCTTGCCCGTCCCCGCCATCAGATAGACCACTTTATCAGGCTGGGTACGGGCGTGATCGCAGGGATGCAGCATCGTCGGGGCGCTCGTTTGCGGAACGGTCCGGCATTGTAAGTTATCGGACCGGAAGCGCAACTCGTGCGACCACCGTCATGCCGGGATCAAACTCAAATGATCGATCCGCCCCGATGGAATATTCCGGCCACGGGCTAATCCGACAATATTTTTCTTCCGGGGAAATATTCGGCCCAGGCCGGATGTTAACCGCCCGTAACACACTATCTCCTACGACGGTGCAACGCATAGCCGCGGTCTATCCGCGTGTACGCGACGCCGGTGCAGGAGGCGGTGCAGCAACGAACTGCCGAACTCGAACAACCCGTGAGGATTTGGCGGGCGGCGAATTCGGAAGGGTTGGAACCGGTCGGCGAGCGATTCGACGCGAGCAGCTTTGCGTCGATGACTTGAAGGATTGGGGGATCGAACCAAACGCGCGCAACGGCGGTGTCGCGCGGGCTCCCGCAACGGGGCCGCTCTGACGAGCATATCTGCCTGCATCAATAACTACTAACTGATTCTTCCAGGAGGCTTTTGCATGAAACCCAGTTCAATCGTGATCGCATTAGGTGTCGCCGCGGGTATTTTTATGTCGCCGGCCATGGCGGCGGGGACTTTGCTGAAATTCGATAAAGGCATCGGTGTGGACCCTGTGGCAGGGATCGCCAACGGGGCACCGGTGCTGAACATCGTGAAGGGCGTCAATCCGGGTGGCAGACCGTGGGTAATCGGGAAGCTCAAGGTCAGGGTGAAAGAGGACGGGAGCATTTCGGCGAAAGGCCAGGGGCTCATCTTTTCGGCCACGGACAACATCGGGACCGCGGGCGCCGTTACTCAAGTCGCAGCATCGCTGTTTTGCGGCGTGGACCCTGTGAGCTATGACTCCCCTGCCGCTCCGCTGGACATCAACGGCAACTTCAACATCGTGGGATCGCTCGGCTCCGCGCCGCCGAACCCCTGCCTGAAACCGGTGCTGCTGATCCGCAATGCGAACGGCGGCATCATCGGCTCCTGGTTCGCCGCAGCTGTTCCCGGAGATGATTCGGACGACTAAGTTTGGGAACGCGGGAAGTGCAAGCCGAAGCGCCCAGCTTCGGCATTGCACTTGCTTCCGCTGTTTCCGGAATTGAATGAAGCTGCCCGCAATCGCGGGCAGCTTTATCGACGCGCCTGCGTCCGGCGTGCAACACGCGCCACTGCCTGTGGCCATCACCCCTGCCACACGCCGTAGCCTTCCTCCCTCGGTCCCATAGCCGGCTCGACTTTCATTTCTCTCGCGCCCTCGTAAGGCGTGGGCTTGTACACCTCGAACAACTGCGGCAGCAAGCGCAGACTGTAGAGGCTCACATACTTGTTCGATTTGATGCCGGCTTTGTGCTTGTCTGCAAACTCGCGGCAATTTCGACCAGCGGGAATGTTACTCTGGAAAATGAATCGGCCTAGAATGCGCTACTTCAGCGCGTGCTTTCAGGACGGTTTCCAAAATATCGAAGGGGAGCAAGGTTATGGCAGAGCAGTTCGACAATTTGTTTTCGATCAAAGGCAAGATTGCGCTGGTGACGGGCGGGTCGCGCGGCATCGGCGAGATGATCGCCGCGGGCTTCCTCGCGCAGGGTGCCAAGGTATACATCTCCTCGAGAAAAGCCGAGGCCTGCGAGGCGACGGCAAAACGCCTTGGCGAAACCTACGGCGGACAGTGCATCGCGCTGCCGGCGGACCTGTCGCAGATTGCCGGCGTGGAAAGCCTGGCGAAGCAACTCTCCGAGCGTGAGTCCAGGCTCGATATCCTGGTAAACAACGCGGGCGCGTCCTGGGGCGCGCCGCTGGAGTCATTTCCAGAGGTCGGCTGGGACAAGGTGATGGACACCAACGTGAA
>JAENXP010000218.1 GCA_016649475.1 Burkholderiales bacterium
CGCGGTTTCTGTCGTGATGCCTAGCAACTCCCCCATCTCCTCCCGGCTTAGCGCCTGGCATACATGGTCGTCAGAGGTCTCCAGCAGATAGAGCAGGAGCCTGGCAACCCGCGCGTGTGCCGTCCCGGTCGACAGTTCGGTCAGGAAGGTATCGGCCTCCTCGACCGCCGACTGCCATTGGTGGAACAGTTTGAGTTCCAGTCCCTCGATGCGGTGTATCTCGTGGGACACCAGGTCCACCGGCACGCGGCAGGCGTCGAACACCGTCATTGCCTTCGCCGTGTGTCCGTGATACTTGCGTATGATGAGTCCGAGGCCGACCACGTCGCCCGGGCGCGCCAGCCGCACGATGCGAACCGACCCGCTGCGCGCGTATTTCATCAGTTTCACCAGGCCGGAGCGGATGATGAAAATGTCATGTCCGGTGTCTCCCGCGGAAAACAGCACAGACCCCGCGGGTCCGCGCAAGTGCCGCAAGCGTTCATGCAGGCGCCTGCGATCCGTTTCTGTCAGGCCGGAGAACAGTCCGATATCTCTCGCGGGACACAGGATGCATTCCGTCGGTGTCATCGGTGATTCGGAGAGTTTGATGCCCGTCATCGTCCGCCCCGTCTGGCGTACCTGATCGTGTTTCGCCGTAAGTCAAGAATACTCACTCGATCGTCGCTGCTACGAGGAGATACGCTGCGCAGTAGAGTCAGTCCCCGGATCAATTCGCAGACTTCCTCGAAAAACACCCGCTCCGCAAAAATGCATTCCGATTTCCTCATGTTATCCGTGGAGATTGGCAGCAGCGAACTCGTTGGCTTCGGCTATGGCTGGGCTTGCGAGGTCGCCGTCGGTTCGGCATTTTCGGGGAAAAGACCACAGCGGCGCGAGGTCTTTGCCATGTCGTAAACCGAACTTGTCTCCATCTTCCGCAAAACGCGGCGGCGATGGATTTCGACCGTGCGGTGGCTGATGTGCAGGCGCCGCGCGATGTCCTTGTTGCTGTGGCCATCGATGACCAGGGCCATGACCTCGCGCTCGCGCGCCGTCAAGGTAGCGAAGCGATCCTTGATTTCGTGGCAGGCCGCGGCTTTCAACCGGCGCTGGCAATCGATGGCCAGCGCCGCCCGCAGGCGTTCCAGCAGCACGTCATTTTCCGGCGGCTTTTCCAGAAAATCCACGGCGCCCGCTTTTAGCGCCCGAACCGAACTTGAAATGTCGCCGTTTCCGGTCAGGAAAATGATGGGAACGTGGATATCCTTCGCGAGCAACTGCTCCTGCAAATCCGTGCCGCTCATACCCGGCAGTTGCAGATCGAGTAACAGGCAGCCGGGTTGATCTGGGCTGTAGCGCTCAACGAACTCCTCGGCCGTGGCAAACTCGGTCACACGAAATGCGTGCGCTTCGAGCATCTCCTTGAGTCCGTCGCGCACGGCAACATCTTCATCGACCACAAATACTGAGGGTTGCATCGTTTCGCCTGCTGCGGCCAACGGCCAATTGTTCCCGGTAAAAGAGGTTATCGCGAAATGGGGGCCGTCGATGTTGACGAATATCACAAACCGGGTGGCACAGGAGGTTGACAAATATCAAGAGCGGTGCCGAAGGGCGCCGGTCACTGGACCGCAATCACGGAGCCGCTGGGCGCGGCCCGCGCTCAACTCCAGAAGGGCACGCTGAAATGAAAAACAGCGCCGCCCGACCGGGCCTGCTCGGCCCAAAGTCTGCCGCCATGGGCTTCGGCGATCGAGCGGGCGATCATCAGGCCGATACCCAGCCCGCCCGCCTTGGTCGTAAAGAACGGCTCGAACATCCGCCGCGCTATCTCGGTGTCCAGCCCCGGGCCACTGTCCTCTATGCTGACCTGCACCACCCCGGAGGGATCGCGTTGCGTGCGTATCGTGATCGAGCCGCTCTTAGACCCGGAGGCGGAAATCGAATCTATGGCGTTGTTCAACAGGTTGACCAGCAACTGCTCGATCTGCACGACGCGTCCCTTCACCGGCGGCAATCCTTTTTCCGTCCGTGTCTCGATACGCACACCTCGAGCCCGCGCCTGCGGTCCGACCAGATTCAATGCGGCCGCAACCACCGACTCCATCTCGAAGCGCTCGGAATCGGCCTGGCGTTTCAGGATAAAGCCGCGCAGTTCGCGTATGAGTTTCGCAGCGCGGTGCGCTTCCACTACGGCGCGGCCGAGGTTGCGATTCTGCTTTTCCGGGTTGGGCCGCTCGGAGCGCAGCTCCTGCAGGCTCGCTTCGCAGTAGCTCACCACAGCTGCAAGCGGCTGCCCCAGTTCGTGCGCCATCGCGGCCGCCAGCCCCCCGGCGCTGTGCAGGCGGTACATGTGCAGCAGTTCCTGCTGCCGCTGCTCGGCGACTTCCCGGGCGTGATGTTCGTTGGCTACATCGATGCCCGCGCAGATCACTTGTCTGGTCGCGCCCTTCGCGTCCCGGCATCCGAACAGGCTCCACAATATGGACCGGCGTGTCCCGTCGCCAGGGTTGAGCAGCGCTTCGATGCTGACATCTCCTTTTCCGGACAGCGCCTGATCCAGCAGGCCGGCGAATTTGTCGGGATCTTCCGCCGGCATGAGAATAGTTCCCGCGGACTTGCCGGAGATTTCTTCAAGGCCGTAGTCGCAGGCGGCTTCGAACGCTTCGTTCCAGCGCAATACGTGACCTTTGGCATCGAGCACGACGACGAGCGCGCCGCGCACAGGGACTGGTTTTTTCCCTTTGGGGGCAGGTCGCGGGGGCTTGCCCGGGCTCGCTTTCCTGGGCGGACTTCGTTTCCTTGGGGCAATCATTTTGTGCTCTCAGCAGTTGCATCTGCGCGCCGACGCTCGTCCCGCCTGATTTCGCCTTCCCCGCCTATCGGTTGCCGGATGTTGTGCCGGCAACCATCAGATCCTTCGACGACGCCAGCGCCGGCAATCAATAGGTGCCGGGGTAGGAACCGCCGTCTATGAGGAAATTCTGTCCGGTGACATAGCCGGCCTGCGCGCTGCACAGGTAGGCGCAGGCATCGCCGAACTCCGCCGGATCGCCGAAGCGGCCGGCCGGGCACTGGCCCATGCGCTCCTTGCGTATCACTTCGACGTCGACGCCGCGGGTTTTGGCTTGCGCCGTCAAAGTGGTGCGGATGCGGTCGGTGTCGAACGAACCGGGCAGCAGGTTGTTGATGGTGACATTGTGCGCCACGGTCTTGCGGGCGATGCCGGCAACGAAGCCGGTGAGGCCGGAACGCGCGCCATTGGACAGGCCGAGTATTTCAATCGGCGCTTTCACCGAGCTGGAGGTGATGTTGACGATGCGGCCGAATTTGCGCGAGATCATGCCGTCCACCGTGGCCCTGATCAATTCGATCGGCGTGAGCATGTTTGCATCCAGCGCCGCGATCCAGGTGTCGCGCGTCCAGTTGCGGAAATCCCCCGGCGGCGGCCCGCCGGCGTTGTTGACCAGGATGTCCGGATCGGGGCAGGCGGCGAGTGTCAGCTTGCGCCCCGCCTCGGTAGTGATATCGCAGGCGACCGCCGTCACTTTCACTCCGGTGGCAGCGCGGATCTCCTCCGCGGTCTTCTCCAGCGCCTCTTTGCCGCGGGCCGTGATAACCAGGTTCACGCCCTCGCGCGCGAGCGAAAAGGCGCAGCCGCGTCCCAGGCCCTTGCTCGAGGCGCATACGATTGCTGTCTTGCCTTTGATGCCGAAATCCATGTTTGTCTCCTGATGGCGATTTGCAGATTGAGCAGATGTATTCCCTGGGAATCCGCCGAAAAATGCATTTTGCGGCGGGGCGATTCAGCGGTGCATGAGGCAGAAAAATCTCAGGTGCCGAAACGGATCCTCAGGCTCTGGGCTTTATTGTAACCAGCATTACGCCGCCGAGCACCAGTACCGCGCCGACGATCTGCAGCGCCGTCATGCGCTCTTCCAGTCCGAGCCAGCCGAGAAAGATCGTGGTCACGGGCCCGGCTGCGCCGATGATCGCGACATGGTTCGCACCGATGCGCCTGAGCGCTTCGGAGGTCATGAACACCGGCAGCACCGTACACAGTACGCCCATGGCGGCGGCCAGGCCGTACACCTGCGGCGGCAGGTCCAGCGCCGACAGCGGTCGCAACAGCAGGAACTGGGCGATGCACAGCAGGCTGGCGACACTGGTTGCATACGCGGTGAATCGTATCGAGCCGATGCGGCGCACCACCTGGCTGCTGGTGACCAGATACACGGCATAACTGACCGCGCTGCCGAACACCAGCAGCGCGCCCAGCAGCAGGTTGCGATTATCGCCGCCGAAGGCGCGCGACAGCACCAGCGCCAGCCCGGCGTAGGAAACGATCAGCGCGACCACCTCGCGCGCACTTACGCGCTTGCCCAGGAACAGCGCCGACAGCAGCACGGTGATGGTCGGATAGAGGAACAGCATCAACCGTCCCACGCCTGCGCTGATGTACTGCAGCCCGAGAAAATCGAGGAAGCTCGCGAGGTAATAGCCGAGGAAGCCGAGAAACATCACGGTCCAAAGGTCACGGCGGGTCAGCGGCTCGGGCTTGACTGCGCTGTCGCGCTGCAGCCACAGCGCGGCGGCGACGAAAAACGGGAGCGAGAACACCATGCGCAAAGCGAGCAGCGTGACCGGATCGGTGACGTAGGCATAGGCGAGCTTGATCAGGATCGGCCGGAAAGAAAAAGACACCACGCCGGCCAGCGCCAGGGCAATGCCCCAGGCGCGATAGGAGGAGGCAGTCACCGAGCGCGTTTCGCGTGCAGGCGGCCGGCCGCGCGGGCGTTCCGCAGGCCGCTCATCGGCGTTTCGTGCCGCCGAACATGGAGCCCATGATGCCGCGAACTATTTGGCGTCCAAGCTGCGAGCCGATGGCGCGCGCCGCGCTTTTTGCCGCCGATTCCAGCGCGCCCTCGCGGCGGCCGCCGCGAGGGCCGGTGGTTCCCCCGAGGATGCCGCCCAGCGCATCCATGATTCCCCCTCCTGCAGCCGGTGCAGGACCGGCCACAGGGGGCCCCTGCCGGGTATCGGCAGGCGCGCCCTGTAGCGCCTGCGCCCGTCCCTTGAGCTTCTCGTAGGCCGATTCGCGGTCCACAGTCTGTTCGTAGTGGCCGAAGATGACCGAACTCTCGATGACCGCCCTGCGCTCATCGGCGCTGATCGGTCCGATTCTGCTCGCCGGCGGCAGGATCAGCGCGCGCTCGACCACCCACGGGCGGCCCTTCTCGTCGAGGAAGGAAACCAGGGCCTCGCCCACGCCGAGCTCGGTGATGACGGTTTCGACCTTGAGTTTCGGATTGGCGCGCATGGTCTCGGCGGCGGCCCTTACCGCCTTCTGGTCGCGCGGGGTGTAGGCTGTCTCTTATACACATCTGACG
>JAENXP010000774.1 GCA_016649475.1 Burkholderiales bacterium
CATCCCCTCGCTTTCGATAGAACGCCTAGTCAAGGCAGAATCTCGCGTAGTCACGCCCGATGCAGCGCCCCATGACCACGGTCATGCCCGCGGCCTGCGCGCGCTCGGCCGACGCCTCGTGCTCGGCGCCCTCCTGCATCCAGATATTCTTGATGCCAGAGCGCAGGCATTGGTCGAGTACCTCGGGGACGTATCTGCCCGAGCGGAACACGTTGGCGAGGTCGATCTTGTCCGGCACCGAGGCAAGGTCAGGATACGCCTTTTCGCCCAGTCCCTCGCTGATGCCCGGGCGCACCGGGATGACGCGGAAGCCGTATTGCTGCAGGCGGCGCGCGATACTGTGGCTGGGGCGGCCAGGTTTGGCCGAGAAACCTACCACCGCAATGGTCTTCACGCTGCGCAGCAACGCTTTGATCTGTTCGGGTTCTGGGTTGGTAAAAGGCATGGCGCAATTTTAACCGCAAAGGGCGCCTGGAAATGCCGGCGGCCGGATCCTGATGCGCTTGCGCACCTATCGACATCGCTCCGCTATCCGCTACACCTGCTCTTCGCTCGCGCGTTGCGAACTCATGGCGGCGCCGGCGCCCCGGCCGGAACCTTGTAGCGGTTGTATCCCCAGGCATACTGCGCCGGGCACAGGCGTATCAGGCCCTCCAGCGCGCGGTTCAAGGTGCGCGCGGGCAATTCGCCGGCGAACGGCGCCGGCATGGGTGCAAGGTGCAGGTGATAACCCCTGCCCTGCGGCAGGCGCTCGGCATATGCCAGGACAATCTGTGCGTCCGAGCCCGCGGCTAGCCGTCCGGCCAGGGTCATGGTGTAGGCGGGGTGCCCGAAGAATTCGGCCCACTCGCCCTCTCCCGCGCCCGGCGCCTGGTCGGGTAGGATACCGATCGCTTCACCCCGCTTGATTGCGCGCAGCAGCGCGCGCACGCCTTTCAGATCGGCACTGGCCATATGCAGATTGGGCCGGTCGCGCCCGGCAAGCAGCAGCGATTCCACCGCTTTCATCTTCGGCGGCCGGTAAAGCGCGGTCAACGGAGCCTGGGCGGGCGCTCGATAAGCATAGTATTGCGCGGTGATCTCGAAGCAGCCCAGATGGGGCGTAAGAAAAATAATGCCGCGCCGGCGCGCCAGCGCGGCCTCGACCAGTTCCCAACCGGATACCTGCACCACCCAACCTGCGACGATGTCATGCGGGCGCAACCAGATCGCGGGCAACTCCAGCAGGCCCTTACCAGCTTCGGCTATCGCCTGGTGCAAAAGCGCGGTTTGCGTAAATCCCGCCAAGCGCAGGTTGGTGGACAAGCAACGGCGGTAGCGCGGCGACGCGAGGTAGACGATCTTTCCGCAGAGTGCACCCAATCGGTGCAGGACGGAAAGCGGAAGCCTGGCGAGCAGCCGTGCCAGATTCAGAATCACACTGCGTCACTTTGGCATTGAATCAAGACGTGCTATCCTTGCAGCCCGTTTTAAACCAACCAGAATCCAATCAATGAGCTCTTTCCTCTTTACCTCAGAATCGGTCTCTGAAGGCCACCCGGACAAAGTTGCCGACCAGATTTCCGATGCGGTTCTGGACGCTATTCTAGCGCAGGACAAAACCTCATCGGAAATCTGGTCGGCAACTTTGTCAGGATGGCCTTCGGAGACCGACTCTGAGGTGAATAGATAAGAGCTCATTGTTGGCCTCTATTGAGAAAAAAGTGGATTGCAAGGATAGCATGTATTGATGCATTTTCAAAGCGATGCAGTATGGTTTTAGGGTTGGCACGTCTGCTCGCCGTTCTGC
>JAENXP010000363.1 GCA_016649475.1 Burkholderiales bacterium
GCTGGTGTCGCGCTTCGGCCGGCGCAAGCTTTGCAACGTCTGCGTCGTCGGCTTCGCCGCCGCCTCGCTCGGATGCGGCCTGGCCGATTCGCTCACCGAGCTGGTGCTGTTCCGCGTGCTCCAGGGCGCCTTCGGTGCGCCCCTGGTACCGGTGTCGCAGGCTATCGTGCTCGACACCTATTCCAGGCGCCAGCATGGCGCTGTGATCGCGATCTTCGGCATGGGCTCGGTGCTCGGGCCCATCGTCGGACCGGTGGCAGGCGGTTGGCTGGCCGAGACCTACAATTGGCGCTGGGTGTTCTACATGATCGTGCCGTTCGCGCTGCTCTCGCTGCTCGGCACGCTGGCCTTCATCCACGATCGCGCAGCCACCACCAGGATGCGCCTCGACTGGCTGGGCTTCCTGCTGCTCGCAACCTCGCTCGCCTGCGCCCAGCTGATGCTCGACCGCGGCGAGCGCGCCGACTGGTTCGATTCCGCAGAGATCATTTCCTGGGCGGCAATAGCCGCGATCGCGCTGTACGCCTTCGTCGCGCACAGCGCGACCACGAAGCGGCCGTTCCTCGACCCGCGCCTGTTCGCCGATCGCAATTACACCGTCGGCATCCTGCTGATTTTCGTTTTCGGCATGCTCAATTTCACGCCCATGACACTGCTGCCGCCCATGCTGCAGTCGGTGAGCGGCTATCCGGATTCGGTGATCGGATTTGTACTGGGCGCGCGCGG
Organism: Burkholderiales bacterium; assembly: GCA_016649475.1. GTDB lineage: Bacteria > Pseudomonadota > Gammaproteobacteria > Burkholderiales > SG8-39 > 2-12-FULL-64-23. Next base: position 727 of record JAENXP010000363.1, read on the forward strand.
TCTGGGTACGCTGGTCGGGTTCTTTCTCATGATTTACGCCAGCCGCCTGGACCCGCGCGCCATGATCGTGCTCGGCTTCCTGCTCCAGGCCTACGCCGGCTGGCAACTGGCACAACTCGACATCAACCCGAACACCGCCAACGTGTTCTGGCCGATGGCACTGCAGGGCCTGGGCGTGGGCGTGCTGTGGGTGCCGATCACCATGGTGACCTTCGCCACGCTAGATCCGGCGCATGTCGCCGAGGGCTCCGCGGTCTATCACATGGTGCGCAACGTCGGCTCCAGTATCCACATCTCGCTCAGTGTCACGCTCGCGGTGCGCATGTCGCGCACCGGCTACGCGGAGCTGGCCGAGCGCGTCACCCCGTATCGCGAATCACTGGCCATGCCCTGGGTGACCGGCGCATGGAATCTGCACGACTTGCGCGGCCTGGCGGCGCTTTCGAAGGAAATGGCGCGCCAGGCGGCGATGATCGGCTATCTGGACGCGTTCGTATTCTTCGTGTTTACGTCGCTCGCTGTCCTGCCGCTGGTGTTCCTCATCCGGCTCAAGCGCTGACAGGGCTGGCTCAGCCCGGCAGCTCCCGCCCCAGGTGCGTCTGTACCTCTTTCACCCCCGGCACTCCGCGCACCGCGACGATCAGCGCCTCGCGCTGGGGGGCGGACTCCACCGTTCCCCACAGCTGCACCAGACCATTGTCGACCTGAACGTTGACCACGGCCCCTGCCGCCCAGTCCTCATCGAGCAGCATCGAATCGATACGCTGACGCAGATCAACGTCGCTGGATGCGGGTGGCGAAACACTCTGACTCGCCATCAGGGCGCGCAGCAAATCGCGGCGGGTCAGGATGCCGGCGAGCTTGCCGCCCTCGACGACTACCAGACGCTTCACCCGTTTGCGCTCCATGAGCCGCACGACCTCGGCAAGAGGCGTGTCCGGCGAGACGCAGATCGCGGGCTTCGACATGACCTCGCGCGCCGTCGAGCCGTGCGTCTTTATGAAGTCGCGCGCGCTCTCGTCCTCGGACAGAAACAGGCTCAGCCAGCGGCTCGGGTGCTTGTAGGTCCCCAATTCGGGCCGGCGTATGAGGTCGCCCTCGCTCACTACGCCGAGTACGCGGCGCTCACCGTCGATCACCGGCACGCCGCTGACGCGCCGCTCCAGCATCAGCGACGCGGCCTCCCGCACCGAGGTATCCGGCCCTACACAAGCCACGTCCCGCACCATGATGTCGACTACGTTCATCTTTGCCTGCCCAAGAGTTCATTGAAAAATGAGAGGAAATTCAATCCTGCCTCTTTTCAAGCACCGGGTCAATGACGGCGGTTTGCCGCGCATTACTTCATGCCGGTGATGCTCGCGCTCATGGCGCGCGGATCACGCCGTGGCCAGCGCCCCGCCTCCGCCTGCGCGATGAAATCGGCGACGGCACGGTTGAAGATCTCGCTCTCTTCGAGATTTACCGTGTGTCCGGTGTTGGGAACCACCAGCAGCGCCGCCGCCGGGATCACGCGCTTCATGAACACGTTGGGCGCGAGACAAGGCCAGTCTTCATCACCGGTGATGATCAGGGTGGGCACGGTCAGCGCGGCCATCTGCGCTTCGAGCGCGTACACCGAGGGCCGCGCTTTTTGCACGCCTTGCTGCGTGCAGGCCGAGCCTACGGCGGAGTGCTCGGCCAGCATCGCTTTGAACTCGGCGAACGCGCGCGGGTCCTTGTTCTGAAACTGCACGCGCGTAGGGCCGCCCGAGTAGGCTTCGGCGAAGGCCGCCATGCCGTCCTTGCGCAAAACAGCGGCGATGACGTCCGCTTCGTGCATGAATTTTTCGCGCTCGCCAGCTTCAGCCCCGTAGCCCACGCCCGCAACCACCAGCGACAGCGCCCGCTGCGGGTACGCGAGTCCGAAGTGCAGCGTGGCAAATCCGCCCATGGACAAACCCACCACATGAGCAAGTTCGATGCCGAGCGCGTCCATCACGCTGCGAATATCGTCGCGGGCGCGATCCTGCGAATAGCGTGCCGCATTGTCGGGCACGTCCGAGGGCGGGAAACCGCGCGCATTGAAGGCAATGCACCGGTGACGCCGTGCAAGCACGCGCACCTGCGGCTCCCAGCTGCGCGTGTCGCCGGCGAACTCGTGCACGAATACGATCGGCGATCCGGTTCCGGTTTCTTCGTAGTACAGGCTGACGCCGTCGTCGGTGGTGAGGTGGGGCATGGCGAAACTCCGTTGGGCAATCACTTCAAAAATATTCAAACAGTCCCGGACGTTCGAGCCGGGTTCTGCCGGCGCTCGCCGCTTGTCGATGCATGCCATTCGCCGAGGTCTCGACGGGGTCGGGTTCGAGTCTGGCCAAGCCTACTCCTGATGTGCTGCGTGCGGCACGCCAGCGGGAGTGCGCAGAAACATCGCGGCAATGAAACAGAGGAAAGGAAGCAGCGCAAGGACGCGCAGCGTAAGTGTGGCGCTGCCGAGATAGTCGAAGGCGAGCCCGACCGGCAACGGACCGAGCGACGCGCCGACCACTGCGAGCATCTGGCCGGTGCCCTGCAGGCTGCCAAGGTGCTTGCGGCCGAAGTAGCGCGGCATCAGATAGCCGAACATCGTCATGCTGAACGCGTTGTTGAGTCCGAACAACAACGCGTAGGCAATGGCGCCCGGCAGGTCGTGCACGAACGTGATGCCAATCAGCGAAACCGAGGTGATCAGCAGCCCGGCGCCGAAAACATGGCGCGTGCGCATGCGGTCAAATGCGCGCCCGACGAAGGGCATGGCGATCATCATCGCAGCCGCGGAGACCGGAAACACGCGCGCCGCAATCTCGACAGCCACGCCCTGGGTATGCAGGATCGAGACCTGATAAAAGTGCAGCGTTGTAACCAGCATGGCAATCGCAAACCAGCCCGCGCCCAGGATGTAGAAGGCGGGCGTGCGCAGCGCTTCGCGCAGCGTCAGACCGTTCAGGCTGCCGGCAGCGGCGCTCGCCGAAGCCTGCTCGTCGCCCTCGCCATCGGGATGCAGGCCGCGGTCCTCCGGCTTGTCGTACACCAGCAGCAGCAGGGGCGGCAGCATGATCAGCCAGGTCAGCAGCCCCAGCACCACCCAGGCCGTGCGCCAGCCGTATTGCGCGAC
>JAENXP010000105.1 GCA_016649475.1 Burkholderiales bacterium
CGTAGCAGTGTAGGCCTGGAACGACGAAAGGGAGTTCGCAAAGCTCGCTTCGAGTTGCCCCTTTTGCAGGAGCTTGATGTTTTCGACGTATCCCTTGGTTTCTTCCGCAGTCGCTTTTACGCCCTTGACGTTTCTATTGATGACGTCGGCAAGGCCGGCCGACCAGGTGTAAGCCGTACAGCCGACCGGGCAGGAGCCGATCGAAAGGTACTTGTCCTGCGCCTGGGCTGCTTCAGCGGTAAACAGGCCAGCCAAAAGCGCAGCGCCTGCAACCTTCAAAATGTTGCGCATTCTCATGTGTCTTCTCCTCTAGTAAATCCAGTGCTATGAATGGGCGATGTCTTCACTCCCCCGCTTCTCGCGTCCTACGAATTGAACACCCGCCAGGACGGCAAGTACTGCAAGACCGATCACATCGGTGATCCAGTCTGTAGATAGCATGAGCCCGGCAACGCCTATGAATGCGAGGCGCTCGAACCAGTTGATTCGCCGCAGCGCCCAGCCTTGAACCGCTAGCGCAAGGCAAAGACCGCCGATGATCGCCGTCCCGCCGGCCTGGATGATCAACGCCGGGGTCGCATTTACTCCGAGCAATGCGGGGCTGTAGGCGAAGAAGTAGGGCACGATGAAGGCGGCGATGCCGAATTTGCAGGCGACGAGGGCGATCTTGAACGGGTCGGCGCGCGCCAATCCGGCTGCGGCGTAAGCGGCGAGCGCCACAGGCGGTGTGATCGCGGAGAGCATCGCCGAGTAGAACACGAACATGTGCGCAGCGAGTTTGTGCACGCCCAGGTGCTCGAGGGCAGGTGCTGCGAGCGTCGCCACAAGGATGTAGGCGGCCGCCGTTGGCAGGCCCATGCCCAGCACGAGCGAGGCGACCATGGTCAGCACCAGGGCGACGAACAGGTTCCCGCCCGACAGCGTCACCACGAGCGAGGAGAATTTGAGGCCGAGCCCGGTGAGCGTGATCACGCCGATGATGATCCCGGCGCAGGCGCAGGCCATTGCGACCGGGATAACTCCTTCCATGCCCCCCTTCACCATTGCAACGACCCTGGTTGGCGTCGGCCAGGTCGATCGCCGGATGCAACTCAGCAGAAGCGCCGCCACGATTGCCCAAAACGAGGTGTACATAATGGAATAACCCGCAAACAGCATGTATAAAAACACGGGAAGCGACAGCAGCAGGTGGCCGCCATACAACAGCGTCTTGCTAAACGACGGCAACTCGTCCAGCCGCAGAACGGGGATGTTTCGCTTCACCGCCTCGAGGTGGACGGCGGCGAAGAGCACGACGTAGTAGATGATCGCAGGCAGAATCGCGGCGCGTGCGATGTCGAGGTAGGGAATCTCGGTCAGGTCTGCCATCAGGAAAGCGGCTGCACCCATGACCGGCGGCATCAGCTGGCCGCCGGTCGAGGCCACCGCCTCGACCGCACCCGCAGTCTCTGGACTGTAGCCGTTGCGCTTCATGAGCGGGATCGAGATTGTCCCGGTAGTCAGTACGTTGGCGACCGCGGTGCCGGAGATCATGCCCATGAGGCTGGAGCCCACGACCGCCGCCTTTGCCGGCCCTCCGCGCGAGCGTCCCGTGAGCGAGGTCGCGATGTCCATCAGCACTTTGCCGGCACCGGAGTGCTCGAGGACGCTGCCGAACAGCACGATCAGGATCACGAAGGTCGCGCTGACACCTAGCGGCGTTCCGAAGATTCCGCCGCCGCCCAGATAGAGCTGCGAGATGATGCGATCGACGGGATAGCCGCGATGGCCGGCGGCGCCCGGCAGATAGTTGCCCAAGTAAGCGTAGAGCAGGAACGCGATCGCCAGAATGACGATCGACCAGCCTATCGAGCGCCGGGTCGCTTCCAGCAGGATTAGGGTGGCGGCAATGCCCAGATAAAGCTCGATCCGGGTCAGGTCGCCATAGCGGTCGGCGATGTCTTTGAAGAACACGACGTGATAAAACATCACCGCTATTCCAGCGATCGTCAGAACGAGCGCCATTGCCCGGTCCAGACCGCCCCTCGCAGGGCTCGACGAGAACGCCGTCAACCCGCCAAAAAAAACAAGTGCGAGAACCAGTCCCAGATGCACCGATCGCTGGATCATGTCGGACATCACACCGAACAGCGCGGTGTAGAGGCTGAAGCCGGTAAGCGCAAATGCGATCGCGAGATACACAAACCCCGCCATCGTAGCGCCCGACGCGGTCTTGACCGCCTCGCTTTTCATGCGCCTTCCTTCTGCAAAAGCATCCCGGGTTGCGGCTTTCTCGATGGCTGCATGCGCGACTGGAGCGTGGAACGCATCGACCAGACGAGCAGCTCATGCACGAGTTCGTCGCGCTTTTCGCGGTGTTCGGCAGAGAACCACAAATTGTGCGTTTCCTCCGGATCCGCCTTGAGATCGAACAACTCGCCGTCCGGTTCGTCCAGGTAGTAGACAAGCTTCCAATCCTGGTCCCGCCGCATGACGATGTACTCCGCGCCGGTCTGGATGTGGTCGCGCGCCAGTTCCGCGTAGACCACGTCCCGAATCGACGACTGCTCCCCGCGAAGGACCGGCCACAGCGAGCGCGCTTCCCAGTTTTCGGGCGTGGGCACTCCGGCTGCATCGAGCAAGGTCGGCGCGACATCCATCAACTGCACCAGGCTGTCGCTGCGTCCGCCGCCGCTGATGCGTCCGGGAGACCAGAGGACGAGCGGCACGCGTTCTACGCTGTCGTACATCGTCCATTTCTGAATGTGTCCGTGCTCGCCGAGCGCGTCTGCGTGGTCGGACGAAAAAATGACCAGCGCGTTGTCCAGATAACCCTTGCGTTCCAGGGTCGCCATGATCTGTCCGATCTTCTCGTCGATCATAGTCACGTTCGCAGCGTAATGACGGCGAATGCGCAGCAGTTCACTCCGGTCCGGTCGATGCTTCCACGCGATCGAATCGAAATTGTTGGTGATCATGTTCTGACGCAGCACGGCTTGTGAGCGCGGCTGCAGCGCTTCCTCCGCCGCGGTGAAATCCGGTACCGGGATGTCCACCGATGCGTAACGGCGAAGGTGCTCCGCAGTGGGATCGTAGGGTGGATGAGGGCCGGGAAATCCGATCTGCAGAAACAATGGATTCGTCGCCTTGCGTTCCTCCAGCCACCAAAGGACATGGTCGCCGATGAAGTTGTCGGAATGCAGATCGTCGGGCAAATCCCAGACGAATGCGCCCAGCGCCTTGGTGTAGGCCTCGGCATCGGCCGCGTAGCGCAGGTAGCGGCTGGGCTTGCTCACTTTGTGGGCGTGCAGCGCCTTGTCCCACTCGTCGTAGAAAGCGCGGTCACGCTCGTTGAGGAACAGCGGCCGGTCCTTGTTCTCGACGACGAAACGCTGGTGAAATCCGCCCGGATCGTCGTATGGGTTGATGTGCATCTTGCCGATGTTTACGCAGTGGTAGCCTGCATCCGCCAGCCACTGCACCCAGGTTGGACGCCAGGGCTGAAAATTCTTGAACACGCCGCCCGCATGCGGATACATGCCGGTGAAAAGGCTTGCGCGCGACGCCACGCACACCGGGGACGTGACAAAGCAGTTGGTAAAGGCGAAGCCTTCGCGCACCAGCCTGTCCATATGCGGCGTGTGCATCCAGTGCGCACCGAGGGCGTTCACCGTGTCGGCGCGTTGCTGGTCGGTCAGGATAAAAATGATGTTGGGTGTTGTGCTCATCCAAAAAGACTCCAAGTTCCCGTTTGAAGGGCTGCGCTAGTGACAAGCCGGTTCGGGGTTGCGGAAACACCCACGGGGTACGAAGTAGATGGCAAACGAACCGGCGAACAACGCCGGGAGCCCGAACTTTCTTAGACCGCCGTTGCGATTGCTCATCTGCATCCTCCTCTGGAGATCAGGGCTAGATTCAATTTGGTTTTAACAACATTTTGGCCGCAGCGGTGCTGACATGTTGCGAATCGCTCAGGGCCGTCGGACTATCGCCCAGACCGCACTTTTCAACCCGGGCAAGATCGCCAACCTCGCCCTGACGTGACAGATTCATGGTTCCTTCAAATCAGATGCGGATACACGCCGAGGATAATCTCGTCAGCCGTATTGCTCTTTCATGCTCCGGGTCCGCATTCTGATCTATATGTAAGCGCTTTCATTTTAGGTAATCGAATGCACGCAAGTCAACATCTTTCATTGCTGCAGTGCAACGTAAATTATTCTGAATACGCTTGCATTGCCGCTCATATTCGAGACGCGGTTCCATGTCGGACGAACTAGGCAAAGCAAAGCTGGATGAGGTGGCTCGCGTCGCGGGCGTGTCCTTGGCCGCCGCCTCGCGTGTGCCAGCTAGCGGACGAGCATACGCCCTGGGATTTTCAGCTTGTCCGGGATGCGTCCAGGCGATGCGTTCACAGCATGAACAACCCCGACACGACCGCGACGAAATCCAAAGCGCGGTTGCCGTACGTAACACCCGCGCCTCCTGATTTTCCCGGAGCGGAATGACGCAGGCTGAGGATTCATCTGACCGGCAGCTCATTTGTCCATGGTGCCGGGCAGCCAGAGTGCGATCTGCGGAAAAGATATGACCAAGCCGAGCGCTACGAACTGCAGGACCAGATAGGGCCAGATAGAGCCAAAGATATCGTTCAACGTGACACCCTTGGGTACGACGCCCTTCAAATAGAACGCAGCAGGCCCGAAGGGCGGCGAGATGTAGGAGATCTGCATATTCATGCAGAACAGCACGCCGAGCCAGACCAGGTCGAATCCCAGCGCAGAGGCGACCGGCACGAAGATCGGCGCGGTCAGGAGCAGGATGCCGATCCAGTCGATAAAGCAGCCGAGCACGATCCAGATCAGCTGGATGATGATGATCACGCCTAGCGGACCCACCGGCAGTCCTGTCATCGTGTCCTGGATCAGCCGGGTTCCTCCCGCGAGGGTGTAGACGCCGATCAGGGCGGAAGAACCGAAAAAAAGCCAGTAGAGCATCGCTGTAACCTTGGTGGTATCCGCGATGGCAATTTTCATGTTTGCCCAGGTCAGTCGCCGGTTGACCGCTGCAGCCAGCATCGCGCCGAGTACCCCTACGCCGGCTGCTTCGGTGGGCGTTGCCCAGCCCAGATAGAGCGAGCCCAGCACGCCGAACGCGACCGCCGAGGGAAGAACCAGGTCCCGCAGCAGTGCGAGTTTCTGTGATAACGGGACCGCCAGCTCCTCGGCGCTTGCCGGCGGCGCGAGCTCCGGTTGCAGCCGGCAGCGCACGATGATGTAGGTTACGTACATCGCAGCGAGCATCAGGCCCGGGACCACGCCCGCCATGTATAGTTGCCCGATAGACACCCCGGCAGTCAGACCCCACATGATCAACACCACGCTGGGGGGAATCAGAGTGGCGAGCCCCCCGCCGGCGCAGATGCAGCCGAGCGCGAGATCCTTCTTGTAACCGCGGTTGAGCATGGCCGGGAGCGCGACCACGCCCATAGTGACGATCTCGGCGCCGATTACGCCGACCATCGCCGCCATCAGCGCGCAGGAGATGATCACGGCTACCGCGAGCCCGCCGCGCATCTGGCCGGCCCACACGTGCACTGTGTTGAATATGGCTTCGGCAACCCCGGCGCGTTCCAGAATGCAGGCCATAAAAATGAACAGCGGAACCGACACCAGCACGTAGTTGCCCATCAGCGTGAAAACGCGGCTGACAATCAGCGTCAGTCCGGGCGCACCGAAAAGGAAATACGTAAATACCACTGCTACCGCTCCAGTGGCGAAGGCCAGCGGCAGCCCGGCGAGAAGCAAGACGATGAACGCCGCGACGAACAGAAACGACAACAACGTGATGCTCAAGGCTTCTTCCCCGCCAGCCCGATTTCGCGCAGCAGGTTGGCAACGCCCTGTAGCAGTAACAGCAGCCCGGCGACCGGAATGGCGACCTTCACCGGCCAGATCAGCGGATTCCAGGGCGTGCCGGTCGTCTCATTCTGATTGAAGGAATCCCACGCCATTTGGCCGCCCACCCACACCAGAGCGCCGACGTAGAGCAGGAAGAACACGAAAGTGACAAGGTCGAGCCGGGCGCGCGCCTTGGGGCCGAAACGGTCGTAGATAAGGTCGATGCGAACGTGGCGGTGGTACAGGAGCGCGTAGGCACCGCACAGCAGGTAAGCCACTGCGGAAACGTAAATGACGCTCTCGTTGCTCCAGATGGTCGGTAGATTGAACAGGGTGCGCGCCACGACCTCGTACAGGACCGCGAAGGTCACCAGCAGGATGGAATATCCCCAGATGACTCCCGTCCATTCGTTGATGCGGTCGATGGCGCGGCAAAAACCCTCCGCCGCGCGGTGGCGCGGGTGTGTATGCGCCGGCTCTGCGGAGGGCTCCTGCGCCTGCGTCACGCGATCAGGCCGAGGTCGCGCAGCCAGGCTGTTTGCGAGTCATAGGCCTTTTTCGCCAGCGCCGATTTCTTCGACCATTCGGCCCATGTGTGCTGGGCGAGATCGCGTACTTTGCGCAATTCCTCCGGGCTCCATGTGATCTGGTTGATGTTCTTCTTCTTGAGATCTGCAATAACGCGCACGTCGTCGACGGCGACACGCTCGATCTGATCCCAGCTCCATTCGCGCGTCGCGCTCGACAGGATCTGCCTGATATCCTCTGGCAGCGCGCGCCAGGCCGCCATGTTCACGGTGAAGTCCTGGTTGGGCATGGAGTGGGTGAACATGGTGGGGTACTTGGCGACCTCATGGAAGCCCATGCGCTGGTTCATCGACATCGTGGCCCAGTCCGCGGCATCGACCACGCCTTTGTCCAGTGCCGAATACACCTCACCGCCCGGAATCACCACCACGGACGCGCCCATTTTGCTGAGGATTTCCGCGTTCAGTCCTTGCGCCGAGCGAATCTTTATGCCCTTGAAGTCGGCCATGCTGTGGATCGGCTTCTTCGACACGATCGACTCCAACCCCCACCAGGAAACGCCTACGCAATAGGCGTTGTAGCGGGCGTAGGCTTCGCGCAACAAGTCCAGGCCGCCTTTGTAATGGAACCATGCGTCGGCCTGCCACGGGTGCTGGTAGGCGAACGCGAGGTCGCCGATGACCGCGAATCCAGGGTCCTTTCCGGTGAAATATACCGGTGCCGTTGACTGCGCCTGCAACACGCCGGCTTGCACCGCCTCAAGCGTTTCGAATACGCCCACTACCGAGCCCCCGGCGAAAGGCTGGATCTCCAGTCGTCCGTTGGTGAGTTTGGCTACACGAGCGCAGAATTCCTCGAACACCTTGTAGGTGAGTTCAGCTGAA
>JAENXP010000205.1 GCA_016649475.1 Burkholderiales bacterium
ACAAGATCGTCGATTGCGCACGGATGTGCTTTTCATCCGTGCGCAATCGACGATCCGCGCGGACGGGACACCGTCCGCGCAAGCCCGATCGATGCAGCTTGCAACCCTGCGACACTGGCTCGCTTAATCTATTTCGCTGGATTGAGAATCTTGTCGACGCGGTTCGAGCGCAGGCGATAGGCGTCAGGCATGCCCGAGCCCAGCAGGGGGCGCAGATATAGCCGGTAAGCGTCGGTGACGTCGGTTCCACTGGCGGCGATAAACTCATCTTCCATGACTCGCGTTTTCCCCGCCACGGATTCCAGCGGAAGCAGTTGATAATCCACCGAGTAGAAGCCGGTGCGCTTGATCGTCACCGAACCGTCGCAATCGCCCCACATGGCGAACTGCACTGCTTTTTCACCGACCTCGCGCGCCTCGCGCTGATCGACATCGGAGACGCAGCCCATGAACGAGCGCTGCACATAGCCGAACGTATCGCCGCGCACACGCTTGATGCCGAGTTTGCGCTTGATCTCATCGCATAGCAGGTCGGCCAGGGCGCCGGTCCCGGAAAGTTGCACATTGCCGTGCGCGTCGCGTTCCACCTGGCGATTCAACTGGGTAATGATGGGGTTGCCATTGCTGTCATGGATGCCTTCGGAGGCGGCAATCACGCAGCGCCCGTACTTTTCGTAGGTAGCTTTGACGTCAGCCAGAAACCTGTCGATGTTGAATATGCGTTCGGGGATGTAGATCAGGTGCGGGCCGTCGTCGGGAAATTTCTTTCCCAGCGCCGATGCCGCGGTCAGAAATCCCGCGTGCCGGCCCATCACAACGGCCAGGTAAACACCCGGCAGTGCGGCGTTGTCGAGGTTCGCGCCCATGAACGCCTGCACCACAAAGCGGGCCGCGGACGGAAAGCCCGGCGTGTGATCATTGCAGACCAAGTCGTTGTCTATGGTCTTGGGTATATGGATGCAGCGCAGCGGGTAGTCCGCGCGCTCGGCCTCCTCGTTGACGATGCGCACCGTATCGGAGGAATCGTTGCCGCCGACGTAGAAAAAATAGCCGATGCCGTGCGCCTTCAGCACCTTGAAAATCTCCTGACAATAGCGCAGATCGGGCTTGTCGCGCGTCGAACCCAGCGCCGACGAGGGCGTGTCGGCCACCATTTCGATGTTGTGGCTGGTTTCCTGTGTGAGATCCAGAAACTCCTCGTTAACGATCCCGGATACCCCGTGATAAGCGCCGTACACCAGTTCGACGTCGCGAAACTTGCGCGCTTCCAGAACGACGCCCGCCATCGATTGGTTGATTACGGCGGTTGGCCCGCCACCCTGAGCGACTAAAACCTTTCCATACGGCATGATCTGGTTGCTCCCTGTGATAGCTAAGATCGAACAGGCGGCCGGGGACGTGCGCGGCTGCCTCGCGCGAAAAGCCAGCTGCAGCTGCTTTGTGCCCGCCCGCAAGCCAGCGACCATTATATTCGCCAACGCGCACGCGCGTCTTGCGTTGATTCGGGCGCGCCGGCGGTTGGTCAATGACGCGGCGAATGGACGCTGGGACTGGGCGAAGAAATCGCCCGGGATCCAAAATTTCGACTCGTTCGGCCCTGTTCCTGCGTGGGTTGGGCCTGTTACAATTCGGGGTTTTCAAAAAATCGACGGTCCGACTGTCGCGGCCGGCCTTACTCAGGGAGAAGCTTCATGAATGCAGGACTCTGGTTTGCACTCGCGTGCGGGGTGTTCGCGCTGCTCTACGGCGGCTGGTCAATCAAGTGGATTCTGGCCCAGCCCGCCGGGAACGAGCGCATGCGCGAAATCGCCGCTGCGATACAGGAAGGTGCGTCGGCTTACCTGAACAAGCAATATACCGCCATCGGCATCGTCGGCGTGATCCTCGCCGTGTTGATCGGGATATTTCTGGGCGCGACTACCGCGACCGGATTTGTCCTCGGCGCGCTGCTGTCGGGAGCCACCGGTTACATCGGCATGAACATATCGGTGCGCGCCAACGTGCGCACAGCCGAAGCGGCGCGCACCGGCCTGAACGAAGCGCTCACGGTCGCCTTCCGCGGGGGCGCCATCACCGGCTTGCTGGTGGTGGGTCTGGGGCTGCTCGGCGTTACCGGCTTTTACGCCGTGCTTGCCGCCAACGCCGCCGGCAACGGCCAGGCTCTCAGTGAAGTGATCAAGCCCTTGATCGGCTTCGGCTTCGGCGGTTCGCTGATCTCGATCTTCGCGCGTCTTGGCGGCGGCATATTCACCAAGGGCGCGGACGTCGGCGCCGATCTGGTGGGCAAGGTCGAAGCCGGCATCCCCGAGGACGACCCGCGCAACCCGGCGGTGATCGCGGACAACGTGGGCGACAACGTCGGCGACTGCGCCGGCATGGCGGCCGACCTGTTCGAGACCTATGCCGTGACCATTATTGCAACCATGCTGCTGGGTGCGTTGACCATCAAGACCATGTCCGCCAACGCGGTGATCTATCCGCTGGTGCTCGGCGGCTTTTCCATCATCGCCTCGGTCATCGGCTGCATGTTCGTTAAGATCACACCCGGCAAGAAAATCATGGCCGCCCTGTACAAAGGCCTGATGGTCGCCGGCGTGCTGGCGCTCATCGCCTTCTATCCGCTCACCGACTGGATGATGGGCGATATCCTCAAGAACGTGACTTTCGAAATCGGCGGCGTGGCGAAAAGCATCACCGTGCTGCATCTTTACGGCACCGCGGTGATCGGACTGGTGCTGACCGCGCTGATGGTAATCATCACCGAGTACTACACCGCCACCGAGTTCTCCCCGGTACGGCACATAGCCGAAGCCTCGACCACCGGCCACGGCACCAACATCATCGCCGGCCTGGGCGTGTCGATGCGCGCTTGCGCGCTGCCGGTGCTGGCGGTGTGCGCCTCGATCTATCTTGCCTACCACTGGGCCGGCCTGTACGGCATCGCGATCGCAGCGACTTCCATGCTGTCCATGACCGGCATCATCGTCGCGCTGGACGCATACGGACCGATCACCGACAACGCCGGCGGCATCGCGGAAATGAGCAACCTGCCTGATTCAGTGCGCGCCATTACCGATCCGCTGGATGCGGTGGGCAACACCACCAAGGCGGTGACCAAGGGCTATGCCATCGGTTCCGCCGGCCTTGCCGCGCTGGTGCTGTTCGCCGACTACACCCATGCGCTGGAGAGTTCCGGCAAGGTGGTGAGCTTCGACCTGTCCAACCACATGGTGATCATCGGTCTGTTCATCGGCGGTTTGATTCCCTACCTCTTCGCCGCCATGGCGATGGAAGCGGTCGGCCGCGCCGCCGGCTCGGTGGTGGTGGAAGTCCGCCGCCAGTTCAAGGAAATCCCGGGCATCATGGAAGGCACGGGCAAGCCCGACTATTCCAAGGCGGTGGGCATGCTCACCGTGGCCGCGATCAAGGAAATGATGGTGCCTTCGCTGCTGCCGGTACTGGTGCCTATCGTCGTCGGCGTCGTGCTCGGACCGCAGGCCCTGGGCGGCGTGCTCATGGGCTCCATCGTCACCGGCCTGTTCGTCGCAATCTCCATGACCACCGGCGGCGGCGCCTGGGACAACGCCAAGAAATATATCGAGGACGGCAACTTCGGCGGCAAGGGATCGGAGGCGCACAAGGCGGCCGTGACCGGAGACACCGTGGGCGATCCCTACAAGGACACGGCGGGTCCGGCGGTGAATCCGCTGATCAAGATCATCAACATCGTGGCGCTGCTGGTAGTGCCACTACTCTGATCGGCAGAATGATCTTCATCAAAAGGGCAGCCGCACGGCTGCCTTTTTTGTTTTCCCGGCTGGCACCGGTCATTGCGCTGCTTTGGGCGGGATTGGCCGCCGCGCAGCCCGCGCCTGAGCCGGCTTCCGGCTTCAGCCAGAAAAATGCGGTCGAAGCGAAGCGATTCCTCCTCGCAGCAGCGCATCCGCTGGCGGTCGAGGCGGGTTACGAAGTACTGCGCCGAGGCGGCAGCGCGATCGACGCGGCCGTAGCGGTGCAAATGGTGCTCAATCTGGTCGAGCCGCAGTCATCGGGCATCGGCGGTGGCGCATTCATCCTGCAGTACTCGGCCGCCGAGGCAAAGCTTAGCGCCTACGACGGGCGTGAGACCGCTCCCGCGGCGGCGCGGGCTGACCGCTTTATCGGCGCCGACGGCCGACCGCTTGCTTTTCTGGACGCGGTAGTCGGCGGCAAATCGGTCGGCACACCGGGCGTCCTGCGCATGCTGGCGCTGGCTCACGCCAGACACGGCAAGCTGCCCTGGGCGGAATTGTTGCAGCCTGCGATCCGGCTCGCGACCGTGGGCTTTCCCTTATCGCCACGGCTGCACCGCCTGCTCGCCTGGGTGCGCCTGCCGGCGCGCGACCAGGCGATGCGGCGCATGTACTACCGCGATGACGACACGCCCAAGCCCGTCGGCACCTTGCTGCAAAATCCTGAATTTGCCGACACGCTGCGCAGCATAGCGGCGCACGGCGCGAACGCTTTCTACGAGGGCGAGATCGCGCGCGACATCGCCAACAAGGTAACAGTCGCGCCTAATCCAGGCGACCTGACTACAGACGATCTGGCGCACTACCAGGCGAAGCAGCGCGAACCGGTATGCGCGCCCTATCGGCAATGGAAAGTCTGCGGCATGCCTCCACCGAGTTCGGGTGGTATCACCGTGCTGCAGGTGCTGGGCACACTGCAACGCCTGGCGCCAGAGCATCTGCCCTCGGATCCGGTCCGCGCCGCACATCTCATCGTCGAGGCCGAGCGGCTCGCCTACGCCGACCGCGAGCGCTATCTCGCCGACGCCGATTTCGTGCCGGTGCCCGTGGCGGGGCTGTTGGCGCCCGAGTATCTGGCCGGGCGCGCAGCGCTGGTGCGCATGGATCATACGCTGGGCCATGCGCCGCCCGGCACACCGCGGGGCGCGCCGCTGGCGCCGCTCGCAGACGATGCTTCCCCGGAATTGCCATCGACCAGCCATATGTCCATCGTCGACGCCGCAGGCAACGCTGTCGCCATGACCACGTCGATCGAGTTCGCCTTCGGCAGCCAACGTATGGTGCGAGGCTTTCTGCTGAATAACCAACTCACCGATTTCTCTTTCGTCGCCGAGCAAGACGGCAGGCCGGTAGCCAACCGCATCGAGCCGGGCAAGCGGCCGCGCAGTTCCATGGCGCCGACCATGGTATTCGACCGCGACGGCGCTCTGGTGCTGGTACTGGGTTCGGCCGGCGGCAGCGCCATCATCAACCACGTGGTCAAGACCCTGGTCGCCGCGCTCGACCGCAAACTGGAAATACAGCAGGCGATCGACCTGCCGAACTTCGGCAGCCGCAACGGGCCCACTGAACTGGAACGGGGCACGCCTGCGGCAGACTGGGCAGTGCCGCTGCGGGTGCTGGGCCACGAGGTGCGCATGATCGACATGAACAGCGGCGTGCACGCGATCCAGCGCACGCGCGACGGCTGGCGCGGCGGCGCCGATCCGCGGCGCGAGGGCGCGGCCAAAGGGGACTAGGCGCACGATCTGCGCGCTGCGCGGAAAATTGCCTTGGAACCTGTTGCAAAATGAATTTTGCA
>JAENXP010000534.1 GCA_016649475.1 Burkholderiales bacterium
CGCGATCGAGTTGGTGAGCGAGGAAAAGTGAACCCCGGCGGAAGCAGGGAACCAAAATAGGAAGCCCCCATCAGAGGCGGGGAACCAAAAGGAAGCCCCGCCAGAGGCGGGGCTAGTAGGCACCCATTTTGGAAGTGCCGTTGCCGTAGTTACGGCGCGTACGGGGTTACACCCCGTTGATAGTCTGGATCAAAAATCACTTGTCAGTCGCTTTGCCTCCATTGTTACCACGATTAAGGTATAGACGCGGCAGCAACCAGAGTCAAGTTCGAAGTTTGAAACGTAGAGCTGGCGTACCCGCGCGGCATTTACTCGACGGCCTTCTTCGGGTAGATTTTGTCGTCGAAAGAACGACGTATGCTTGACAGCGCAGGAGCATTCATGGACAGGACGCAGGAACGCAAACTGGAGATAGATTCCGCGGTCGCCGATATTCGCGCCCTCGAGCAAAGCGTAGGCATTACGCGCTCCAGCCTCGCCAAAATCAGGCAGCGGCTGATCCGGCTCGCCGCGCGCACCGATCTGTTTACCGTGCAGGATTTCCCGCCGCCCGAGCCCGGCGGCAAGCGTCAGTCCTGCCTGTATCGCCTGGCCGAGGACGCGGACCACCGCTACGCGCTTTACGCCAATTCGTCATTGGGCGGATACGCCACGCCGGCGCACAATCACACCACCTGGGCGGTCATCGTCGGCGTGACCGGCGAAGAGCTGAACCGGTTCTACGACCGCACCGCCGATAACGGCGTGCGCGAAAAAGGGCAGCACGTGGTACGGCAGGGTTCGGGTGTGTCATTCATGCCCCAAGACCTGCATTCGATACACATCGATGCGCCCTTGCTGAATTTTCATATGTACGGCCTTGCTCTGGAGCAATTGCACCGGCGCGAGTTCTACAAGCCGGACGAGCGGACCTGGGACATTTTTCCGCCGCATACCGACATCCGCGAAGCGCGGCCAGACCGCGCATGAATCGCAGCATTTCGCCTGCGGCGCTGCGTGAGCTGCTGCTCGCGAACACCGAATTCGCCCTGCTCGATGTGCGTGAACAGGGCGTGCACTATCAGGGACATCCGTTCTTCGCCTGCGCGCTGCCGCTCTCCAGGCTTGAAATGCTGGTCGACGACCTGTTGCCGCGCCGCAACGTTCCCCTGGTGCTGCTCGACGGCGGCAGCGAGGATCTGGCGGCGCGCGCCGCGGCGAAGCTGGCCGGCCTGGGCTACAGCGACGTCGCGATACTGGAGGGTGGCAGCGCCGGCTGGAAGGCGGCCGGAGGTGAGCTGTTTTCCGGCGTCAATGTTCCGTCCAAGGCCTTCGGCGAATTCGTCGAGCATCATTACGACACCCCGCGGGTGCCGCCGCAGGAAATCAAGCGGCTGGTCGACAGCGGCAGAAAACTTGTCATCCTCGATTCACGGCCATACGAGGAATACCACCGCATGAACATTCCCGGTGCTGTAGACGCGCCGGGAGCAGAACTGGTGTATCGGGTGCACGATCTCGCGCCCGACCCCGACACGCTGGTGGTGGTCAATTGCGCCGGCCGCACGCGCAGCATCATCGGCTGCCAGTCGCTCAGGAACGCCGGCATTCCGAACCAGGTGGTGGCGCTGAAGGATGGCACCATGGGTTGGGAACTGGCCGGCTTTCAGTGCGAGCGCGGCTCGACCGCGGTAGCGCCCGCGCCCGGCCCTGCGGGCGCAAAGCAGGCGCGTGCTGCCGCGGAACACGTAGCGCGGCGCTTCGAGGTGAAATTCGCCTCGCGTGCGCAGGTCGAGTCCTGGCAGCGCGATTCCAGCCGCACCCTGTACCTGCTCGACGTGCGCACCGGGCAGGAATTCGAGCGGATGCGCATCGCCGGTTCGCGTCATGCGCCCGGAGGGCAGCTGATTCAGGCAACGGATGAATTCGTCGGCGTGCGCGGCGCGCGCATCGTTTGCATAGACCCGGCGCGGGTGCGCTCGGTGATGACCGCTTCCTGGCTGAATCAGATGGGCTGGAGCGACGTCTATGTGCTCGAACCCGAAGGCGAGAACGGCTTCGCCGGCTGGAAGCTAGAGACCGGCCCGCGCCTGCGGACCCCGGCCGGGTTCAAACCCTGGCGCACGACGACTGCACGGGAACTGGTGCAGCGCCGGCAGCAAGGCGGGATAACAGTGCTCGATTTTGCCACCAGCCTCAGGTTTCGCGAGCGCCACATTCCAGGCGCCTGGTGGGCCGTGCGCGCGCGACTGGACCAGGCACGCGCGCAACTGCCCGACGCGCGCGCGCTGGTGCTGACTTCGGACGAGGGCACGCTCGCGCATCTGGCAGCGCCGGAAGCAGCGGCGCTATGGCCCGATGCCGATGTAAGCGTGCTCAAGGGCGGCAATGCGATCTGGTTCACGCTGAACCTGCCGGTCGAGAGCGGCATCGAAAACCAGACTACATCGGCGGACGACGTCTGGTACAAGCCCTACGATCAGGTCCAGGACTACGAGAAGCACGCGCGCGCCTATCTGGACTGGGAAGTGGCGCTGGTCGAGCAGATCAAGCGCGACCCGGCCATCCGCTTTCGCGCCTACGACTGATTACCCAGGGGGAGCTTCCCTTTCGGGATCGGCCCCCTATGTCTTATGCTCTGCGTACATGCTGACCGCACGCGTGCGCTTCGGCCCGGCGGCATAGCGCTCCATTTTCACCAGGATGGGGTATAGCTCCTCCAGCTTGACGTGGGCGGCGGCTTCGGTTTCGAAGGTCAGCAGCTTTCCATCCGGCCCCTTGACGTCGTGCCAGGCTTGC
>JAENXP010000345.1 GCA_016649475.1 Burkholderiales bacterium
CCTGCACTTGCAGCTTGAACATGATGGTCCCTTTCAGGGTCTGGCGCTATTGGATTAGATTGTGCCGTCTGGCCGCCTGGTGGTCTTGATATTGATCAAACAGCCGTCTGGCCCTGCCGGCGGCTTCAGTTGTCGCCAATATGCGCGATTGCCTCGATTTCAACCAGGACCTCGGGGGTACCGAGCGCGCTGACTTCGACCAGGGTGGAGGCCGGGAAATCGCCGACGAAAAATTCCTGCCGCGCGCGCCAGACTTCCTTGTTCTGCTTGATATCGACTACGTATATCGTCACTCTCACCACGTCATCGGTCGTGCCTCCGGCGGCTTCGACCAGGTTCCTGATCTTGGTGAATATGATTTTCGCCTGCTCGTATTCGCCTTTGCCCTCGATGGTGCTGCCGTCGCTGGAACGCGAGACCTGTCCGGAAATGAAAAGAAATGCGCCCGCGCGAATTGCATTCGACCAGCGCCCGGGCGGGGCTTCGGCAACAGCGGGACTGTAGACGCGTGTTTTCGGCATGAGGCGCTCCTTTGTAGATGGGGGAGAATTGTTGTAGCCTGCCAAGGTGCATTCTTGCCGCATTTTGCCGGGACGGCAAGCAAAGCGAGGTTCGGCCGGCCGGGCTGCACGGTTTCGCCGGGAACGAAAGGAGGCTTGTGCATTCCGACGCATTGATCGATGCCGTGCGCAATTGGATAGCCGCGGCAGAGCGCGTGGTGGTCCTCACCGGGGCGGGCATTTCCACCGAGTCTGGAATTCCGGATTTTCGCGGGCCGCAGGGCGTGTGGACGCGGGATCCGGAGGCGGAGAAGCTCTCCAACATCCGCTATTACATGGCCGACGTGGCGATACGCAAGAAGGCGTGGCAGCAGCGCCTGGTGCATCCGGCCTGGGAGGCACAGCCGAACGCGGGCCACGAGGCCCTCGTCGGACTCGAGCGCCGCGGCAAGCTGCACGCGCTGATCACGCAGAATATCGACGGCCTGCACCAGAAGGCGGGGAATTCGCCCGAACGCGTGATCGAGGTGCACGGAACGGTGCTTAAAGTCGTGTGCATGAGCTGCGGCTGGAAGGGGCCGATGCAGGAGACGCTGCTGCGCCTGCTTACCGGCGAGGACGACCCGCCCTGCACCTTCTGCGGCGGTATCCTCAAGAGCGACACCATCTCCTTCGGCCAGAATCTGGTGCCCGAGGTGATAGAGCGGGCGATGCGCTCTGCAGGCGAGGCCGACTGTTTCGTCGCGGTCGGCACCAGCCTGCAGGTCTATCCTATCGCGGGCGCCGTAGCCGAAGCCAAGTCTGCCGGCGCACGCGTGGTGATCGTCAATGCCGAACCGACGCCCTTCGACGACGTCGCCGACGCTGTGCTCTCGGATTCGATCGGCAAGACGCTGCCGCGGATATTCTGACAGGTCGTTTCAGGATTGCCGAATTGGCCCAGGACCGAAGGGGAGCATGAGAGGATTTTTCCCCTCAATTCGAATTGCGCACCGGGGCCGGAAAGTGGAGGCGAGGCGATTTCAGGCTTGCTGAAACCGCCTCCAGTTCACTTGAACGCGAGGGGTGCCCCCGCGCATCCCAGGCTAAACTTAATGCTTGGCGGGCGTCGCGAACATCGCTTTGAGGCCATGCGTCAGACCGACGACGCCGGAGCGTATGCCCGCGAGTGCGCGCGAAGAAATGTCGGCGATGAGTTCGCCGTCGTGGATGTAGGCATTGATGCGCTGACGCTCTCTGCTGCTCATGTGCAGATCTTCCAGCCGGCCAAACATGCCGGACCTGAATTGTTGGTTATATATCATGGCATTGGTCTCGCTTTAGGATAAAGATTCGGGGTCGGGAATGATCCAACTCAGTAGTGGGTCATCCCGGTGCGTTCGTAATGACGCTGGCGTTGTTCCAGATCGGACAGGTTCTCGGACGCAGCGAAGAAGCTGTCGCGCATGAAGTTGTCGTCGTATTCGAACCAGGCGCCTACCGCAGCGAACCATGCGCCCACGGCAGCAAACAGCGGTTTCAGCATGCGCGCGATTTCGGCATTGCGATGGCTACGCGCGATTTGCTCGATCGCATGAATGTCGAGCGCGGTTTCGTTGGCGGCCTCGGCCTGGATATTGCTGCGCACAAAATCCGGTGCAGGGGCTGGTGATCTGAAAACCCTGATGGCAGATTCGCCTAAGGCGGCGTCGGGGCGTAGAATGCTGTCACCTTCGTACAGCGGAGCGTAAAGTCTCATGGCAATTCCCTTCAAAATCCGGTTGATTCAGCACAGTAATCGTGCCGTATGTGTTGGATATTACGGACTTATCTGCGGAATATCCAATCGCATGATCGGATAGCCGCCATCGCTTTAGGTTATACTGAACATAAATCCATGATGCATTGCAACAATTTCGCCGGGATCCGGCCCTTGTTCCACCAAAAAGAACGGATTTGAAATGGAGCTTTATCAACTGCGCAGCTTTGTCGCGGTAGCCGAGGTCGGTCACCTGACCCGTGCCGCAGAGAAGCTGCACGTCAGCCAGCCGGCCGTCAGCGCGCAGATCAAGGCACTCGAGGACGAACTCGATCTCGCCCTGTTCGAGCGCACCTCCAGCGGCATGGCCCTGACCCGGGCCGGAGAGCGGCTGCTGGCGGACGCGGAGAAGGTACTTGCCGCAGCGCAAGCCATGCGCAACGAGGCGAAAGCGCTGAAAGGCGAGGTCGCCGGCAAGTTGCGCGTGGGCACGACCTCGGATCCGGGCTTCATCCGCGTCGGCGAATTCCTCAATACCACGGTCGAACGTCACCCCCTGCTGCAGGTGGAACTGCATCACGAGATCACCGGCGCTGCGTTCGCCATGGTGCGCGACGGCGAACTGGATGCAAGCTTTTACTACGGCGATCTGGAGCACCCGAGCGTGGAAGGCCTGCGGCTGCGCGCGAGCGCCTATCGCGTTGCCGCGCCGGCGGCCTGGTCAGGCCGTGTGGTGAATGCCGACTGGAGCCAGATAGCGAACCAGCCCTGGGTCACCACGCCGTCGATCAGCACCCACCACAAGCTGTTGCGGGCACTGTTCGACAAGCACGGCATCGAGCCGACCAAGGTGGTCGAGGCCGACCAGGAGTCGGTCATTGCGAACCTGGTTGTATCCGGTGTCGGCCTGTCGCTGATCCGCGAGGATCTCGCGCTGGAAAAAGCGGCCGCGGGCGAAGTATGCCTGTGGGGCGATGTGCGCCTGGAAACCATACTCTGGTTTATCTACCTGCGCGCGCGCGCGGACGATCCGGCGATTCGCGCGCTGCTCGGGGTGTTGCGCGACACCTGGAAACTGGGTGATCAGCCGGCGTACAAGATCGGCCAGCCCGCCTGAGCCGGGCGCCGGGCTAGCTTCAAGCGGCGTAAGCCGGACGCGCCCGCAAGCGATATAGCAGCGCCGCGACGATCGCAATATTGACCAGGTTCCAGGCTATGCCGTTGATGAAGGCTGCGCGATACGAGCCGGTGAGATCGAATATCGCGCCCGACATCCAGCCCCCCAGCGCCATGCCGAACAGGGTCGCCATCAACACCGTACCCACGCGCGCGCCGGCTTCGCGCGGCGTGAAATGCTCGCGCACGATCAGGGCGTAGGCGGGCACGATGCCGCCCTGGAACAAACCGAACATGGCAGACACGAGGTAGAGCGACACCAGTCCGGTAAACGGCAGGAACATGAACAGTGCGATGCATTGCAGCGTGGAACCGAGGAGCAGGGTGCGCAGGCCGCCGATGTGGTCCGAAATCCAGCCGAAGGTGAGCCGGCTGACGATGCCAAAACCGAGCATGAGCGAGAGCATCTGCGCGCCGCGCGCGAAGCCATAGCCCAGATCGCCGCAGTAGGCGACGATGTGCACCTGCGGCATGGACATGGCGACGCAGCAGGCGACGCCGGCCACGCAAAGCAGGGTCAGCAGAGTCGCCGGCGAGAGCCCGAGCTTGCCTTCGGAGCCG
>JAENXP010000462.1 GCA_016649475.1 Burkholderiales bacterium
GAGTCCCGTCCACTCCGCCAACAACAAAAGGCGAACCCGGAAAAGGGTTCGCCTTTTTTACTTGAAGGCCTAAGCTCATGTTCGATCTAATCCATAAGCACAAGATTGTGGTGCAAGTGTTGCTGGCGCTGTTGATACTTCCATTCGCGTTCTGGGGGGTCGACTCGTATCAGCGAGGCGTGAGCGCCGTCCAGGACGTGGCAGAAGTCGCGGGTCATAAGATCACCATGCAGGATTTCACCCAGGCGCAGCGCGATCAGCAGGACCGTCTGCGCGAACTGCTGGGCAAGAATTTCGACCCCGCGTTGCTGGATACGCCGAGTCAGCGAGCCGAGCTTCTCGATCAGTTGATACAGCAGCGCCTGCTCGTGATACGCGCTGTCAAGAGCAACCTCGTGGTGACGGACGAGCAGCTGCGCGAGATTATCATCGGGCTCCCTGCGTTTCAGGAAGGCGGACAATTCTCCAAGGCGCGTTACGATGCCCTGCTGCGTGCGCAAGGCTTGAACGACGTGGTATTCGAAGCGCGGCTGCGCCGCGACGTTGAGTTGCAGCAGTTGAACGGCGCGGTGGGCGAATCGAGCATGGTAAGCAAGGCGCAGGCGATGCGAATGCTCGCGATACAGGGGCAGGAGCGGGAAGTGTCCGAAGCGCTGCTGTCGATCGATCAGTTTGCGAGCCAGGTAAAGATTGCGCCAGATGCGGTCAAAGCCTATTACGACACCCATCCGGGCGAGTTCGTGGTTCCGGAGCAGGTGCGAGCCGAGTACGCGGTGCTCGATGCGGATGCGCTGGCCGCGCTGGAGACGGTGAACGAGGCCGATGTTCGCAGTTGGTACGACGCCAACGTGCTCCCGAAATTCGAGGAGCGCGCTGCGGCAAGAAAGCAAGCGGAAGAACTGCTGGCGCAGTTGCGCGCTGCACCGGGAAAGTTCGCCGAAGTGGCGAAGCAGAATTCGCAGGACCCGGGCTCCAAGGACGCTGGCGGAGACCTCGGATTCTTCGCACGCGGTGCGATGGTCAAACCGTTCGAGGATGCGGTATTCAAACTCAAAAAGGGGCAGATCAGCGGTATCGTCGAGTCCAGTTTCGGTTTCCACATCATCAAGCTGACCGGGATCAAGCCGGCAAAGGATGGCGATCCAGAGCAGCGCCAGGCGAGCCACATCCTGATCAGCGCACCAGACGCCAAGGATTATCAGGCGATGCACGCGGACATTGAAAAAGACCTGAAAAAGCAACGCCTGGGCAAGAAGTTCGCTGAAGCCGCGGAGAACTTCAGCAACCTCGCCTATGAGCAGCCGGATACATTGCAGCCGATTGCCGAAAAATTCAAGATCAAGATTCAGCAGTCTGGATGGCTCATGCGCGAAGCCAGTGCCGAGGACGGCGTGCTCAACAACCAGAAGATACTGGATGCCCTGTTCTCATCCGATTCGCTAAAGAACAAGCGCAACACCGAGGTGGTGGATGCGGGTCGGAATACGCTGCTGGTGGGACGCGTGATCGAGCACAAACCGGCTGCGCCAAAATCACTGGACGAAGTCAAGGCCGAGATCGAAAGAAAGCTGACCAATCAGGAAGCCATGGCGCTGGCGACCAAGACCGGGGCGGCGAAATACGCCGAACTGCAGCAGGGCAAAGATGAGGGCCTGAAGTGGGACGCGGCCAGGATAGTCGGCCGCCAGGGAAAGCCGACGGTGCATCCGGACGCCCTCAAGGCAATTTTCCGTGCGGATACGAGCAAGCTGCCTGTCTACCTGGGAGTGGAGTTGCGTGACCGCGGCTATGGCATATACCGGATTTCGCGCGTGATTGACGCACCGAAGACCGACGCAGCGCTCGAGAAAGCGGTACAGGAGCGGCTGGTGCAGCAGGCGGCGCAGGCCGATTCGGCTGCCTATATCGCCAGCCTAAGGGCGGCAGCCAAGGTAGAGATCAACAAGGCAAACCTGGAGAAAAAAGGCGGATAGCCGGTCTTGAATATCTCCCGGCGCCGGAGTCCGGCGGCAGCGCGCGATACGCCTAGCCGCCCCGGCTATACTTCAGTGGTACCCAGCGCAGTGGTGTTGAAGCCGCCGTCGACGTAGGTCACCTCGCCGGTGATGCCGCTGGCGAGGTCGCTGCACAAGAACGCAGCGGCGTTTCCCACCTCGTCGATAGTGACATTGCGCCGCAGCGGCGCCTGCTTGGCGTTATAGGCGAGCAGCTTGCCGAAGCTGGCGATGCCGGCGGCCGCAAGCGTTTTGATCGGTCCCGCGGAGACCGCATTGACGCGTATGCCCTTCGGACCCAGGCTGGCCGCCATGTAACGCACCGCGGCTTCCAGGCTCGCCTTGGCCAGACCCATCACGTTGTAGTTCGGCATGGTGCGCACCGCGCCCAGATAGGTAAGCGTCAGCAGTGCTGCGTTCCGGCCCTGCATCATCGGCAGCGCCGCCTTGGCCAGCGCGACGAAGCTGTAGCTCGACACGTCGTGCGCGATGCGGAACGCCTCGCGTGAGACGCCTTCGAGAAAATCGCCGTCCAGCGCCTCGCCCGGGGCGAAAGCGATGGAATGCACCATCGCGTCCAGGCCGTCCCAGTTCTTGCCCAGTTCGCCGAACAGGTTCGCGATCTCATCGTCGCTCGCGACGTCGCAGGCAAACACCATGCTGCTGCCGAAATCGGCAGCCATCTTGGTGACGCGATCCTTGAAACGCTCGTTCTGATAGGTAAACGCGAGCTCCGCGCCCTCGCGATGGCAGGCCCTGGCGACGCCATAGGCGATCGAACGGTTGCTGAGCAAGCCGGTGATGAGTATGCGCTTTCCTGCGAGAAATCCCATGGTGACTCCGAATTACGAGACAGTCGAATTATACCGGCGTGACGCCTCTTGCGGCATCGGCTAAACTCCGCCGATGCGTTTCCCCACTGCGCTTGCCTGTCTGTTCCTGCTCGCCGGCTGCGGCAAGGTCTGGAACGATCCCTATCCGGCAAGCGAATCCGGCAAGAACATCCTTTACAGTTCGTTCTCCGAGCGTCCCAAGCATCTGGACCCGGCACAGTCCTATACCGCCGACGAGTACGATTTCATCTGGCAGGTGTACGAGCCACCGCTGCAGTATCACTATCTGCAGCGGCCCTACACCCTGATCCCGGCGACGGCCGCGGCCATTCCCAAGCCGCGCTATTACAGCAGCGCGGGCGCCGAGCTGCCCGCGAGTGCGAAGGAGGTTGCATAC
>JAENXP010000453.1 GCA_016649475.1 Burkholderiales bacterium
GGTATCGTCGCCGCAGGGTTCAGTTCGAGGAAAGCGGTACGCAGCTCGCGGCAGATGCAGCGCGCTTTGTCGACTTTGTCGATGTTGTCCGCAAGATCGGAACCGGCCAGCTCGACCAGAGCGGTACGCAGCTGCCGGCAGTGGAATCGTATGTGTTCGAGATTCCGCCTGGTCCTGGTCCCGCCTGCGATCGCGTCCGCCGGTCCAATTGCCGCATTCGCAAGAGCGAATTCCGCGCTGGCGAGTACTGCTTCAAGTTCTCCTGGTCCGATCACCATTGTCTCTTTGATTTTCCCACGGGCGCCGGAATGCTATGCGCGCGGCGGCAAGCTGTATATAGACCGAATGGTGTGTATGCGCTTTCGCCAGCTCGCATGCGCCGATGCAGCGATCTGGCCACGCTTATCGGCGGCTCGGCTTTGCGCTTCCGTCGTAGGCCTGAACCTGGTCCAGGTTGTCCTGAATCTCGTGTTCCATTGCCCGCAGGCGCAGCATGGCGAAGGTTTTGGCGGTGTCCAGGAACTGGAAACTGTGGCTGCCCTCAAAGCCTGCGCCGGCCGCCTTGAGTTTCTGGTACAGCTCGATTGCGTCGCGCTGGCGCAGGATCACGCCCTTGCCGGCTTTGCGATAGCCCGGTCGACCCGGCTCGATCTTCTCCAGCGCAACGCCCTTGGCGTCGATGGTCACCTTGAAAATCGGGGAATTGTCGGTCACGGCGAATGCTTCCTGATAAATAGGGTGTCTAATAAATCTCGGGTACGAAGTTCTGGATTTCCAGCGGCGGGCGGGCATAGCCCTCGCGCATCTCGGGCTTGCGCTTGGGAAGTTTCATTTTGTCCGGCGTCACGTCCTTGTACGGCAGCAGGCTCAGCAGGTGGGCAATGCAGTTCAGGTGAGCACGCTTCTTGTCGTCCGAATTGACCACGTACCATCTTGCCTGTTCGATATCGGTGTGCACGAGCATGTCGTCCTTGGCGCGTGAATAGGCCTGCCACCGGTTGCGTGCTTCCATGTCCATCGGCGACAGCTTCCAGCGCTTGGTGGGATCCTCGACCCTGGATTTGAAGCGCAGTTCCTGTTCCTTGTCGCTGACCGAAAACCAGTATTTCACGATGGTGATGCCCGAGCGCACCAGCATGCGCTCGAATGCCGGACAGGAACGCACGAAGTCCCAGTATTCCGCTTCGGTGCAAAAGCCCATTACGCGTTCGACGCCGGCGCGGTTGTACCAGGAGCGGTCGAACAGCGTCATCTCGCCCGCCGCCGGCAACTCGGCGGTATAGCGTTGAAAATACCACTGGGTCTTCTGGCGTTCGGTCGGCGTGCCCAGCGCCACCACGCGGCAGGCGCGGGGATTGAGCGGTTCGATGATGCGTTTGATCACGCCACCCTTGCCGGCGGCATCGCGGCCCTCGAAGATCAGCACCACCTTGCGGCCTTCGTGCTTGATCCATTCCTGCAGCTTGACCAGTTCGATATGCAGGCGGCGCAGTTCGCGCTCGTAGAACTTGTTGCGCGCTTTCTTCTTCACCTTGGGGTCGCCGAGCGGGCTCGGTGCAATCATTTCCGGAACCGCCGAGCCCAGCGCAATGCGGGCTACCCGTGCCTTGCCCTTGACCGGTTTCCCGGCCTTGGCCTTCTTTTGCTTTCCCATGATGCCTCACCCACGTTTCACGGCAAGGTCACGGCCGCCCATCGTCGGAGGGCCACGCCCTTGAAATTCGATACGCACTACCTAAAAGTGTATTCCAACCAGGCCTGGAGTGGAAGCTTTTAGGTGCGCTAAAGAGACGGCATAACGCGGGCACCCGTGGTCTCTAAATCCTGCGAAAAATGATGTCCCACACCCCGTGGCCCAGCTTCAGGCCGCGGCTCTCGAATTTGGTCAGCGGCCGGTAATCCGGGCGCGGTGCGAACCCCGGCGCAGTATTGACTAGCGCAGGCTCGGCGCCGCACACGGCGAGTATCTGTTCGGCGTATTCCTCCCAGTCGGTGGCGGCGTGCAGATATGCGCCAGGCGCGAGACGCGAAGCGAGCAGCGCGACCAATCCCGGTTTGATCAGGCGGCGTTTGTGATGGCGCTTCTTCGGCCAGGGGTCAGGGAAAAACACATGCGCGCCGGCGAGCGCGGCGGGCGCGATCATGTGCTCCAGCACTTCGACCGCATCGTGCTGAACCAGGCGCAGATTCGTCAGCTTTTCCTCAGCAATCAGCTTGAGCAGGCTGCCCACGCCGGGCGTGTGCACTTCAATGCCGAGGTAATTGTTTTCGGGGTGCGCCTTTGCGATCGTTGCGGTGGTTTCCCCCATGCCGAAGCCGATCTCGAGTATCGCCGGCGCGCGCCTGCCGAATACCTGCTCGAAATCCAGCGCGCCCGGTGCATAGGCTATGCCGTAGACCGAGAGCAGGGTTTCGACCGCGCGCCGCTGCGCATTGGAAACGCGGCCCTGGCGCAGCACGAAGCTGCGTATCGGCGGATGCGAAGATTCGCTCATCGGGAAAAGCAGTGCCGGGGCCGCGCCCGGCAGGCCTCAGGCTGCCTTGCCGATGATGCCGCCGGTGGGCGAACTGGGCGCGGCGGCGTAAAACTTCTTCGGCATGCGCCCGGCCAGCCAGGCTTCGCGCCCGGCCTCGACCGCCTTTTTCATCGCCTGCGCCATCAGCACCGGATTTTTCGCCGCCGCCACCGCGGTATTCATGAGCACGCCGTCGCAACCCAGTTCCATCGCGATTGCGGCATCCGAAGCCGTGCCCACACCGGCGTCCACGATCACCGGCACCTTGGCGTTCTCCAGGATCAACTGCAGATTCCAGGGATTGAGTATGCCCATGCCTGAACCGATGAGCGAGGCGAGCGGCATAATTGCGACACAGCCGATCTGTTCCAGGCGCTTGGCCAGGATCGGATCGTCGCTGCAATAAACCATCACCTTGAAGCCCTCCTGCACCAGGGTTTCGGCAGCCTTGAGCGTTTCCACCATGTCGGGAAACAGGCTCTTGGGGTCGCCCAGCACTTCCAGCTTCACCAGTTCGTGGCCGTCGAGCAGCTCGCGCGCAAGGCGCAGGGTGCGTACCGCGTCATCCGCGGTGTAGCAGCCCGCAGTGTTGGGCAGATAGGTGTATTTCGATGGCGGCAACGCGTCCAGCAGGGAAGGCTCGCCCGCGTTCTGGCCGATGTTGGTGCGGCGAATCGCCACGGTGACGATCTCGGCGCCGCTCGCGTCCACGGCGCGGCGGGTCTCGTCGAAATCCTTGTACTTGCCGGTGCCGATGAGCAGGCGCGAA